>MUIA01000209.1 GCA_002084115.1 Oceanospirillales bacterium LUC14_002_19_P2
AAACCCGTCAGGTCACGTTTACCTATGAGGCGGTGGATGATTCCGGTACAGCAAACGACACCAGTGAGCCGGCCACGGTTACCATTACGATCACAGGCACCAACGACAAACCAACCGCAGCGGATAATACGGTTACGTTAAATGAAGATGGCAGCCACACATTTGCTGCCAGTGAGTTCGGTTTCAGCGATGCAGAAGATAGCAGCCTGTCTTCTGTCAGGATCACTCAGTTGCCAGCTGCGGGCACTTTGACCTTGAATGGCAGCGCCGTCACCGCGAATCAGATCATCTCCTCGGCCGATATTCCCAACCTGGTGTTTTCACCGGAAGCCAATGCCAATGGCAGCAATTATGCCAGCCTGCAATTCAAGGTGATTGACAGCGGCGGACTGGAAAGTGCTGCCCAGACCATGACATTGGATGTGACGGCGATAAGTGATGCGCCGACGGCAACGGACATGTCATTGGTGACCGCTGAGTCAGAGGCATATGTCTTTATGACGGATGATTTTGGCTTCAGTGATGTAGATGGCGACAGTTTACATTCAGTGACGATCAAGTCGCTGCCGGTCAATGGTTCGCTGACATACGATGGCGCTGCGGTGTTTGTTAACCAGGTGATAGCTGCGACTGATGTTTCAAAACTGCAGTTTACAGCTCCATCCGTGACGACAGATACCAGCACCAGTTTTGCCTTTACCGTGAGTGATGGCACTAACTCGAGTGTCCAGCAGACACTGAATATCAGCACGGTCGGAACGTCACGGTGGTCTGATAATCTGGTGACCAACCCCAGTGCAGTCAGCGGTACAACTGGGTGGACCGTAACTAATACAGGTGGAGATGGTTGGACAATAAGAGGCGACAGTCATGATGGTGATGGCACTACCTGGGGAACGTCTCATGGTGATACATCAAAGGCGCAAAATATTGATCTAGTCGCTAATGGGTATACCGCAGAGTATCTTGATAGCGCGCCTGAAATCTCCGTGAGTGAATGGTATAAACAATATTATGGTGATGGTGACACCTATCGCTTGATAGTTGAACTTAGAGATATCAATGGCGACGCCATTGCCACGTTTGATACCTCCACCCTTAACGCCACAACCAGTTGGCAGGAAGCATCGCATACTTTCCAAAATTATGGTGCAGGGGTAAGAAGTATATTTATTGAACATACTGGGAATGATGGAGAAGGCTGGGAGAATCAATGGGGTACTTTGATTGATGATACATCGATTCGTATTGCGAATGAGGTCAACCTCTCTGGCAGTGGCAGTGATGACGTCATACTCGGTACCGATGGCAAGGATGATATCCAAGCCGGAGCAGGTAACGATATTATTATTGGTGGTGACGGCGATGACCTGCTGACCGGCGGTACAGGTGCCGATGTTTTCCGGTTCAAAAGTGGTGATGAAGGGACTACCGCAGCGCCAGCCTTCGATGTCATTGAGGATTTCAACAGAGCAGAAGGTGATGTGTTGGATCTCAGTGATATGCTGGTCGGGGAATCAGCTGCAACGATTGATGCCTTCCTGGATTTATCTACGGTGGTAGACAATGGTGTCACCAGTACGCAAATAGCGGTCAAGGACAGCGCTAATGGTCAGACTGTACAGACCATCAAGCTGGATGGGGTTGATCTATCCTCACTGGGCTCAGAAGCCGATATCCTCAATAACCTGCTGAACAACGGCAACCTGGATATTGACCAGTAGCGATTCCCGGATAAGGGCAGGGCAACGGCTATCGCCCTCGCTGCCCGATGATGACGCATGGCGTTGACCGCTGCAAATCGTTATCCTTCCCGCATTTTCAGACGCTTGCCAGGATGTGCGCAGTCCCATGACCCTTATACGTTTTGACGATGTTTCCATCGCTTATGGCGATCACCCCCTGCTGGACAAAGCCTGCCTGCAACTGGAACCCGGTGAACGGGTCTGTCTGATTGGCCGTAACGGCGCCGGTAAGTCCACGCTGCTCAAGGCCGCATCCGACACCATCCAACCGGATGACGGCCATATCTGGCGCAAACCCGGCCTGAAGGTCGGCATGCTGAACCAGGATCTTCCGGTGGCAGACAGCAAGCGGGTTTACGATGTAGTGGCATCCGGGCTGGAAACGGTCGGGCAGCTGTTGGCTGACTGGCATGAGTTGTCCATGAATATCCAGACGGATGCGGACATGAAAAAGCTTGAGCGGGTACAGAGTCAACTGGAAGCTATGGATGGCTGGGCGCTGCAGCAACGTGTTGAACAGACTATCCAGAAGCTTCAGTTGCCAGCGGTCAAAACCATGGGCGAACTTTCCGGTGGCTGGCGTCGTCGGGTGGAGTTGGCCCGGGCACTGGTGAGTGAGCCGGATCTGTTGTTGCTGGACGAGCCCACCAACCATCTGGATATCATCACCATCGCCTGGCTGGAACAGCAACTGAAGGATTTCCGGGGTGCGTTACTGTTTATCACCCACGATCGCTCCTTCCTCAAGGCTTTGGCAACACGCATCCTTGAGCTCGATCGTGGCCAGCTGACCAGCTGGGACTGTAATTACGAAACGTATCTTGAGCGTAAGGCGCACCAGCTGGAAGTGGAAGCCGAACAGAATGCCCTGTTCGATAAAAAACTGGCCCAGGAAGAGGTCTGGATTCGTCAGGGAATCAAGGCCCGTCGCACGCGTAATGAAGGCCGTGTGCGTGCGCTGAAAGCGTTGCGGGAAGAGCGACTGGCGCGCCGGAAAGTACAGGGGAAAGCGACCTTTTCACTGGATGCTGCCGAGCGTTCCGGCAAACTGGTGGTGGAAGCACAGAATATCTCCAAGGGATTTGAAGGCAAACCCTTGGTGCATGATTTCAGCTTTACCCTGATGCGGGGTGACAAGGTCGGTCTGATCGGCGCGAATGGCGTGGGTAAGACGACACTGTTGAAAATGCTACTGGGTGATCTTGAGCCTGGTGCGGGTACGATCCGTCACGGCACCAAGATGGAAGTCGCCTACTTTGACCAGATGCGACAGCAGCTGGATCTGGAAAAGAGCGTTATCGACAACGTGGCGGAAGGCCGTGAGCGGATCACCATTAATGGGGAAAGCCGCCATATCATCAGTTACCTGGAAAGTTTCCTGTTCTCGCCTCAGCGGGCTCGGACGCCGGTAAAGGCGCTTTCCGGGGGCGAACGTAACCGTCTGTTGCTGGCTCGTTTATTCAGTAAACCCGCCAACGTGCTGGTGCTGGACGAACCGACCAATGACCTGGATGTGGAAACCCTGGAACTGCTGGAAAGCATTCTGGTTGATTTTCCCGGTACTGTTCTGCTGGTCAGCCACGACCGGGCGTTTCTGGACAATGTGGTGTCCAGCTCCCTGGTGTTTGAAGGCAATGGTGTGGTGCGTGAGTATGTCGGCGGCTTTGAGGACTGGTTGCGGCAGGGCGGTTCCATGCAGCGACTGGTGGAATCCGGTGAGAAAGTCCTGAAACCCACAGAAACGCAGACTGCCAAAGCGACTGTTGCACCCGCCCAACCGAAACCGACATCAGGGAAAAAACTCAGTTATAAGTTGCAGCGCGAGCTGGATGGCCTGCCGGCTGAGATTGAACAGTTGGAAGAAGAACAGCAGACGCTGGAGAACCTGACGGCAGAAGCCGGCTTCTACCAGAAAGACCAGGAGGAAGTGGCCCAGGTGCTGCAGCGTTTGACTGACCTGGCCGGCCTGATCGAGGAAAAAATGGATCGCTGGGCAGAGCTGGAAGAACTGAAGAACGGTTGATGACTTAGTTATTCCAAATAACATAAGCCAGCCATACATGGCCGTGAAGCCATAAGCTGTATTTACCGGCTAACCTGCAAGCCGGTAAATACAGAGTGAAAAACACGATGATCCCGTGTATACCGTTCTGACAATACTATCTGTTACTACCGTACTCTTTTCTGCCTGACTATCGGGCATCGCAAAACGTAATGATTGTAAGCGCCTGCCCCTTCAGGGACTGGGCGTATTGACTGTGGTCGTTGAGTGACAGGAGAGCACAATGACGCAAGCAAGACTGATTATTAACCGGGAAGACGCAAAAAAACTGGAGCAACTGCTGGCGCAGCCTGAAATCGACCGGCTGCCGGTGGCAGAGTTACTGCTCGATGAGCTGGACCGTGCGACGCTGGTGGATAGTTGTGAGTGTCCGGCGGATGTCGTGACCATTAACAGCCGTGTCCGTTTTCGCGACCTTGAAACCCACAGTGAACATACCTGTCGTATCGTTTTTCCACAGCATCATAATGCTGAGGATGCAGAGGCCGTCTCCATCCTGAACCCTGCCGGTGCGGCATTGCTTGGCCTCAGTTGTGGTGACACGATTGACTGGACGATGGGGAATGGACGGACAGCCCGTTTGGAGGTGCTTGAGATACTGTATCAGCCTGAGGCTGAGGGTCTGCCCTGTTGAAGAAGGCGGCAGTGTATGCCGCCTTGTCTGCTCTCGAATTTAGTTACCAGTATGCTGAGATGCTTTTTGGGATGAGGTTTTGCGACGTTTTCTGCGAGAGTGATCATCTTCACTCCACGCTTTACCTGTTTCGATAAAATGGTCCCACTCTGCGGGTGTGATATTGAATGCATGATCGTTAATCCTCCTGTTTTCCACATCCAGAAAATCTGAGGCCTGCGCTTTATCGATTTTGGCAAAGTTTGCAGTAGCATCAATTGCATCATTGAGTTTATGCCTTTTTCTTATATTTACCTTATATTTTGCGATGAATTTTAATATGTCGATATATTTGACCGCTATGCTAGATGCTTGTTGTTTTTTAGATATTAAATCAAGAATTTTTTGTAAGTTGTAACGAAGACCTCCTTCATAACTGTCGCGTAGATCCCTAATGTCGTCATCAAAACTTCTTAATAATATTGGCATTTTTTCCATATCAACAGTCTCAGGTTGCACGTGAGATAGGGTTTCCATATCGGATGAGTCAGGGTAGTCAGAAATTTCAGAGCTTGAATCTGAATCCGATGAAGAATCGTGACTGCTAGATAGCGCTAATGCGTGTCTGAGTTTTTCTAGGTTGTCAGGTGTTGGGGGGAGTACAGGGTTTCTAGTAAAACCGATGTTCGTGTGTTCTTTGTTGTAATCAAAGGATAACTCTGAGTGAGCATCGATATTTTTTTTGGCGCAAACTCTAATGTAAGGAGGCTTGGTGAGGAAGCGAGTCATATGTTTTTTAGATCTTATTATAATTCCCTCTTGCGTCTTTTTTGTGTAGGTGCTTTTGTAAACAACCTGCAGTCTTGTATTTGATTTTGTACCTTCTGCATGGTTGATGAATGATATTACGTTTATTCCATTTATGCCCATTTCTATACGCTCATCCGCAGGTTTGTAATAGATTCCAAGCCAAGAAACATACCGGTCAGATAATTTGCAGCAATCGGCGAAATTCTCATCAATAGAGGTGAAAACCAAATAGGCATCTTTCGGCTGTTCTAATGCACTATCTGTTTTGGGATGGTACCGGAATACAATGTCGCCTATGTAGCGACATATTCGCTGATTTATTTTTATTGGTTTTTCTATAAATACACCATAGCCGTTACAGTCTAGTGTACTTTGTTTTACGATCAGATTGTGTTTGGCATTAATCACAGGGCGACGTTCACCATCATCACCACGGATCCAGGCGCGTTGTGATGATGAACCAGATGATTGGGTGGATGGAGGTCTGCTGTCAGTATCTTGTGCCTGAATCACACTGGTAACGCAGGGAGTGACCGATATCTGAGCTCCTTTATGAATATCGGATGCTGTACCCTGCGTTAGAGGACATTCGGTGCTGGATGTTGAGGGTTGTGCTGTCAATTCTATGGAGCGTGTTGCAGGTAATGCTGGTTCGTTAACCGCTATTGATTCTCTCTGTGAAGTAACTTCCGCAGGTGTCTCTGTACCGGGTTGTATAGACGGATCAATAACGTGATGAATAACGGAGACAAGCGTATGACCGGAAGAACCAACCTGAGTACTTGGCTTTGAGGCATCAGTATGCGTTTGAGTTGTTAAGGGCATACTTTGTGTGGGTAGATTGCTCTGCTGTTCCATGGATACCGTCGTTCTAAGTGTACTACTGTCAGTTCTGAACGGTTCAGGGAATAAATGTGCCAAACGGCAAGATGCGTCATGCGCAATTTGCTCGACTCTCCTGCAGTAGGGTAATAATGAAGACAGTATTTCAACATGTTCTACATGGCTTGCTTTAGGGAACGAGGACTGCATGCAGTCCATTAGATTAGGCTGGTTATTGCCCGACTCGCCAACGATCACAATACGTTGCAGCAAACGAAAAATAAAACCATCGGGTAAATAAAATTGGGGAGTAAGGGCGTTACCGAATAACGAATCTGATGTCGCCTGAGGAGAGTGGGTGGCGGTTTCCTGTTCCTGATCAATAGCCCTTCCCAATAGGGGCGTGGCCTTTGTTGTTATGCATTGAATCGCTCTTGCGAATATATCAGCAGATTGGCGAAATAGCAGGTATTCAACTCCCTGAATATCTGGAAAGTGTGCCTTAAAAAATGTGGCTGTATCCGTTGTTTGGCTTATCTCATGCGTGAGTCTGAGGCTGTAGCTATGTGGCAATCCAGCCTTGGGTAGTGGTGTTCTTGTTGTGGGCGTACTGAAAGTTGATGGTTGCATATGACGTGAGTAAGAGTAGCTATTGATTTCACATTGGTTAGTGTACTGATCAACAGGAAAGTGCACCGGTATTCCAGACAAACTGGTTTGACTGGATAACTATCCTACTCACTCAAGTTACGCAGTAACGAATAACCTTAGCTGCTCGAATGATGCCCGCAGAGCGGTCATGTAAATCTTCGCCCTGAGCTGAAAATGATTGACCTTCAGTTTCAGGGAGAGGGTTTC
>MUIA01000375.1 GCA_002084115.1 Oceanospirillales bacterium LUC14_002_19_P2
TTTTGCTCACCTTCACCAAAGGAGACCACGCCTTTTTCGGTGTCCAGCGAGGCCATGAACGCCACCATCTGATCCTTATGGGCAGGCAGGAGTTTTCCTTTCTGTACCAATGTGTCCAGCTCGGCACTGATGGACTGCCGGGCAATGGCAGCTTCCGATGCAGTAATGGCGGTCTCACGTTCACTGAAACTGGATTCCTTAGCTGCAAGGGATGCTTCCCTCTCCGCCAGCTCGGCATGTTTTTGTTCGAGTTCTTCCTGGGTCATTCCATTGTCCTCAGTACATTCCGGGGGATTGGGTTCGGAGAAGGCGGGCAAGATACTGGCGTCAGTGCTCTCTTCTTGTCTGGCGGAGTGCTCAAGCTCATCAATGGCCCAGCTGGCGATCACCTCATCCGCTTCTTCCCGGCTGAACTTGTCGATCAGAAACTCACGAAGCTGGCGAAACACGGAGGCGATGGTGAGTGTGTCGTAAGGCGCAGAGAACTCGAGCACCCCTTCCTCCTGCTCGTTAAAGGACACCGGCTTGAGTCCTTTAAGAGCGGGCAGCTGGGCACCCAGAAAGCCCACATGACGCAGGTAATAAACACCGGGTACGGGGTTTCCGGGACTCTCCGGCGTATAGAAACTAGCGCTGACTTTTTTGTAGCGGCCTTCTTTCACCAGTGCTTCAAAGTCGGTGTCCACCTGTTGCGGTTCGGCTTGCAGACCGTTGTCGCTGAACGCAAGTTGCCCGATCCAGCCGTAGGCCGGGGCGTTATCCGAGGGGTGTCCAACAACAATGGGGGCTTCGTGCAGGGAGGGATCGTAGGCATCGGCACAGGCGCGGACCTGCGCCTCGCTGAAATCAGTGGTCTGGCCGGCGGCATCCGTATGGGTGCCGGGCCGGAAGATGTGGATGGCTTGCATGGGCGTTGACTAAGTCAGGTGGACTTATCGCTATTCAAGCCATTAACCAGAATGAGAATAATACGAAGTATTGCCGGTGGTCAGACAATCACAGCCCATGAACAAGGCAAGAACAGGTTATAACCAGCTTATCCACAGATGAAGTTTGTTGTCTTTGTGGTCAGTCAAATAACCCACAGTATCTGTGTATAAGCGTGTGATTAATGGAAGGATGAGTTGCGAGTTACCGTCGCAATCCATTGACACAGAGGGATTCATTCGGACTGATTAAAATATAACCAGTCAAAATCAGGCCGGGGGTTATCAACAGGTGAACAGGGTATTTTCCCATGACATATAGAACGATAGTCTTATAATGGGCTCCGAAAAACAGACAAGCACTGTCTTATAACAATATCTATGCTGGAGATAGTCCACGGTCAACAGGAGTGTGTATGGCCTCTGAGATCATCCCGTTGCTTTACTCGCGTCATTACCTCAATGCGTATAACCATGTGCCGGAAGGACTGAGTTCACTGACCCACATTGCCCGGCTGCGCTGGCAGGACAACCAGGTTGGGCGTTACTTTGTGAAGATCTATCCCCGTGACTACGCGCCCCTTGGCCTGGTGAATGAAATTACCGGCTATCTGCTGGCGCTGGCCTGCGGTATTCCCCAGCCGCCACGGGCCGCAGTAGTACATGTACCCACGGAAGTGTTTAACCAGTTGTATTCACAACTGGAAGTGCCCACTGACATGATGTTGTTGGGCTGGGCCACGGAAGAGTACGGCGGCAAAACCCTGAAAACCTACCTGGGTCGCAATATGCAGTCCTATCGTCGTATATTGCACCAGCTGGCCAAGTGGAGCCATCTGCCTGCATTACTGGCCTTTGATGACTGGCTGGCCAACCAGGATCGTAATACCGGCAATGTGGTGGTGCGCAGCGACAAGGATTTTGGCGTGATTGATCATGGCGGTTGTCCGGTCAAACACGACTGGACCGCCGAAGACCTGGATCCCAACGGACGCTATGAAAGCAAGTTGCTGGATGAGGTGTTCAGTGCGGGAAATCCCTTACATCTGGCCAGCGGCATGGTCGATGCGTCACAACAGCATTCAGAGGCGTATACTAAGGTTGTCACAGAACTGCAATATTGGTGGCGTATTTTCAGGGAACTGACGGAACATAACCGTCAGGCGCTGGAGAACTTCCTGACAAAACGGGCGGCCAATGGTCCGGACCGAATAACAGCAAGAACAGGACTTCTGAGGCTCTAGAGATGGAAACGCTGTCGCAACTACTGCAGGCGAACCCTTCCAGTGCATCGGTCACCGGGGAGTGGTTCTGTATCAGCTGGCTGCCGGACTTGGCGACCGGTGAGCGTCTTAACATCGGTGTGGCGTTCCAGACCGAAGAGCGGTTGTACTGCAAGATGCTGGATTATTTCGAGCGGCTGAAGTGTCTTTATGGTGAGGGAGCCATTTACCATGTGCAGCTGATCAGTGATGTGATTAACGAGATGGTTGGCCGTAACCAGACCGATGCTCTGTTTCCCCAGGTGATGTTCGAGCGAAAAGGCTTTGCCCAAGGGGAGGCGGTCACCGAAATTCTCAGCGGACTGTATGACGACACGGTCACCCTGGCCACCCGGATCCGGAAGAAGCGGGAGCGGGTGTTCAACAGTATTTCAAACGCAACGCTTTACACCAGCCTGGTGGATGAACTCAAGCATCGCGCCGGCTTGGACTTCAACCGGTTCGTCCCCTCCTCGCCAACGATAGCCATTGATGATGATAACGGCAGTCGCTCCCTCTATGTGCCGTTTCGCACTGAATCCAATTGCATCGGTGGGCTGGCCTCGGCGGTATACGCCAGTTCAACCACCGTAGAGCTGAATCTGCTCAAGGCGGCACGTGATGTGGAAACCGCGCAGCGGATACGGGGCGGTGACAACCCTTCGGTGTTTATTCTCAAACCCGGCGATGAGCTGAAGCATCTCCCCCGGGAGCAGGCTGACCAGATTGAAGACAAGCTCGACAAGTTTGACTGGTACATGAGCCAGCAAGGCATCTACCTGGGGAGCCATGTGGAAGTGGGAGGTCTGGCCGAGGAAATACAGCACTGGGCCAATGCTGCCTGACCAGCGGTATTAGCGGTTCCCCAGCAAGCCTTTGATGATCCGGATTTCATGCTGGATCATCTTCACGGCCTGTTCGTAATCGGGCTCTGACTGTGTTTCCAGCTTGAGCAGATAACGGTCAACGTTCAGCACAATCATTTCGACGGCGTTGAGGCAGTCGTCCTGCTGCTGGAGTTTCTGTCGCAAAATGGGAACCATGGTATCTCCGCTGCTTTCGATGACTATT
>MUIA01000432.1 GCA_002084115.1 Oceanospirillales bacterium LUC14_002_19_P2
AATATTCTCAAAACCTTCGGGTAACTGTGGTCGGCGAGACATCGTTTCAAAGAGAATTCGTTGATGATGCCTAAGGATAGCTGGCATCAGGCTTAGGACTTAGAAAATACGATTGGTATTATTGCTATTCAGTCTGGCGTATTTTATCCATCGCAGCCTCCTGCAGGAAACCGGAGCGGGAACGGTATGCCGGGTTGTGTTTGACCATTTCATCAATACGGTGAAGAACGCGATGAGGCAGGGTGATGTTGATGCGTTCTGCTTTTCCCAGGTATGGGGTGATATCAATATCGACAAATGCCCAGATGCCGCCTTCATACTCCGGATTTTTCTGATGCTCTGATACTTTACCGGCCTCTGGAATGGGGGCGTTGTCCTCGGCGAGTATCTCCAGGTGTCCGGCGATGGCCAGCTCAACCTGTTCCAGTGCTTCATCAATGCTGTCGCCAGCTGAAAAACAGCCGGGTATGTCAGGTACCGTGACCCCGTAGTGTTGGTGGTCATCGGTATGTAAAACGACCGGATAACGCATGGCCTTGTCCTGTTCTGTCAGTGTAAAAGAAGGTCGGAAAGTTGAAGGTTTGCCTGCTTGAGAATGCTCCTTAACGTTCCCGTGGGAACCTCTCGCTTTGGGTGCGGAACCGTTACCAGGCCCGGAATGTCAGGGTGCTTGAAGTGGTGATGGCTGCCTTTGACCCTGACCCGTTGCCATCCCTGTTTTTCCAGGGCGCGGATGATTTCTGCACTCTTCATTGAAAGGTTCACTGCCTCAATAAATATACACACCATACACACTTACGCAAGTGAGATTGTCTGTTTCGCTAGCAAAAAAGACCATAAATGTAGGTCATTCTTCTGATTTCCGGATAAATAATGCTGAATACTCCTTTTTCCCCCTGGCCGTCATTCACGCAAGACGAAGCCGATGCGGTCAGCCGGGTGCTGCTCTCCAACAAGGTCAATTACTGGACCGGCACCGAAAGCCGTGAGTTTGAACGTGAGTTTGCCGAATACTGCGGCACGGAATACGCCATAGCCCTGGGCAATGGCACCCTGGCGCTGGATCTGGCACTGAATGCCCTGGGCATTGGCGCGGGCGATGAAGTGGTCGTTACCTCTCGCACCTTCCTGGCTTCGGTCAGCAGCATCGTCAATACCGGTGCGACACCGGTGTTTGCGGATGTCGATCGTGACTCCCAGAACATTACGGTAGAGTCCATTCGTGCGGTGCTGACAGAACGCACCCGCGCCATCATCTGTGTGCACCTGGCAGGTTTGCCCTGTGATATGGATCCGATCATGGCGCTGGCGGAAGCACACAACCTGTTCGCGATTGAAGACTGTGCTCAGGCACATGGGGGAAAATATAAAGGCAAAATGGTTGGTGGTATTGGCCATATAGGTGCATGGTCATTTTGTCAGGATAAAATTATAACCACCGGTGGTGAAGGGGGCATGGTCACTACTAATGATCGGATTTTGTGGGATAAGATGTGGTCTTATAAAGATCATGGAAAATCTTATGATGCCATTTACAATAAGCAACATTCCCCCGGTTTTCGTTGGTATCATGAATCCTTTGGTACCAATTGGCGCATTACAGAAATGCAATCAGTCATTGGTCGTGGCCAGTTGAAGCGTTTGCCGGAATGGACACGTCAGCGGCAGGCCAATGCGGCGGCGATTACGGAAGCCTGTCGTGAGTTTGCAGCACTGCGTGTACCGGAAATTCACGAAGGGTTTGAGCATGCCTGCTACAAGCACTACGTGTTTGTGCCCCCCGAATGCCTGCATGCAGACTGGAGCCGTGACCGTATCATTGATGAGATCGTGTCTCGTGGTGTGCCCTGTTATCAGGGTTCCTGTTCCGAGGTTTACCTGGAAAAAGCCTTCGATGGAACTGATTTCCGGCCAGAAGAGCGTCTGCCGGTTGCGAAGGAACTGGGCGAAACCAGCCTGATGTTCCTAGTGCACCCGACGCTGACAGAAGCGGAAATCAATAAAACCTGTGAAGCCATTGCGGATGTTATGAAGCTGGCATCATGACCGATATGTTCGGTAAACCCATAATTTTTTCCTGACGGCTGGTTAGTCTTTCCAGTCGCTTTTGCCTAAATCTCTCCCTCATAACAGACATAATGCGTAAAAAACTGCTGAAGTTACCACGGCGCCAGAAGCGATTCATCGCGCTTGCGTTCGATACCTGTGCCATCTTGGCTTGCCTCTGGCTGGCGTTTTACATCCGGGTCGAGTCTGCGCCCTACCACGGTAACCTGCTACAGGATCATTGGCGTACGTTCCTGTTGGCGCCGGTCTGCGCGCTGCCGTTTTATATACGGATGGGACTGTACCGGGCAGTGCTACGTTACATGGGTTCCTTCTCGGTGATTACCATCACTCGGGCGTCTATCTACGCGACGGGCACCTGACTGCTGATGGATTTCATGTTGCAGCTGGATGACCTCATTCCACGCACGGTACCCGTGCTGTACTGCCTGCTGTTGATTGCCATGATGTGTGCGACCCGTTATGTCATGCGTTCCTGGCTATTGGGACAGGGGTTCAGGGATATTTTCCCCTTGCTGAAACCTCAACCGCATAGCAAGCGTACAGGTAACGGGATTCCCGTCGCTATTTATGGCGCCGGTGAAGCGGGCACCCAGCTGATGTATGCGTTGGATCGTGGCCGTGAATATCATCCGGTGGCTTTTATCGATGATGACCGTAGCCTCCGGGGGCGGGTCATTGGTGGTCGCAGTGTTTATATGCCGCGGCACATCAGTAACCTGATTACGGAAACGTTAGCCGAGGAAATCCTGCTGGCGATGCCGTCACTGGCCCGGGGCAAGCGACGGGCTATCGTGCATCAGCTGCAAGAGTATGGGCTGCCTATACGCACGATGCCTGGTATGGCGGATATTGCCAGTGGCCGAATGGCGCTGCAGGAAATTCGGGATGTCGATATCGGTGACGTACTTGGTCGGGAGGAAGTGAAACCGGATGCCACCTTGATGAACCGTAACATCACCGGTCAGGTGGTGATGGTGACCGGCGCCGGTGGGTCCATTGGTTCCGAGCTGTGTCGGCAGATTCTGGCGGTCGGCCCCAAAAGTCTCGTGTTGCTTGAGCATGCGTAATGAGGCTGTTGCAAAAGCCCAATTCAGTGGCATAGGCGATGACCTTATTCTGCAATAGCACCTTATGCTGCTCTCAATATATTCTCTACCTCTTTTTCATGGCAATGCAGATCACCTCG
>MUIA01000341.1 GCA_002084115.1 Oceanospirillales bacterium LUC14_002_19_P2
CTCTTCATCGGCGGCTTCAATCTTCTGGGCGAGCTGATACGCCACCTGGTAGTTGGTGTAGTTCTTCAGCACATCGAGAATAAAGCCTTCCTCAATGGCCTGACGCATGGAGTACACATGAAAGGCTTCGGGAAGGTTCTTTTCTGAGGCTGGTTGTGTCGGGTCTGGCAGTCGGCCAAACAGTTCCAGCGTCTTCGCCTTGGGGGTTGCCGTGAAAGCGTAGTAATTCAGGTTGCTGCTGCCTTTGCGAGCGGCAATCGTTGCATCCAGAATATCCTCGGACGAGACGGGCTTATCGTCATCCGCCGCCTCATGCTTTTCAGAAGAGCCATCCAGCATCAACACTTCCTTCAACTGTCGGGCAGTCGAGCCGGTTTGCGACGAGTGCGCCTCATCAGCAATGACGCCATAACAGCGTTCCTTCAGGCGGGTGCTGTTCTCGATGGCCGCGAGTACATGGGGGAAGGTTTGAATGGTAACGATAATAATCGGCTGGGCGGTTTCCAGCGCCGCTGCCAGCTTCTCGGATTTGGACCCGTCGCCTTCCTTGTTATTGATCCGGCCCACCACGCCGTCGGCGTGTTCAAACTGATAAATCGTGTCCTGCAACTGGTCATCCAGCACCGTGCGGTCGGTGACCACGATAATGGAGTGGAACGTCTTGTTGCCGTCGTTATCGTACAGGGTGGAGAGCTGGTGGGCCGTCCAGGCGATGGAGTTGGACTTACCGGAACCGGCGCTGTGCTGCACCAGGTACTTGTTGCCGGTGCCCTCACGTCTGGCGGCATCCACCAGGCGGTTGACCACATCCCACTGGTGGTAACGGGGAAAGATCAGGGTTTCCTTCTTCGACTTCCGGCCTTCCCAGTCTTCAACCTCTTTAATCTCCAGGTGTACAAACCGGCCGATAATGTTCAGCAGGTTATCGGGCGTCAGCACCTCGTTCCACAGGTAGTCTGTCGCATAGCGGTTCAGAGCTTCTGGGTTAGAGAGCTCCGGCACATCGTTACCGGCACCGCCTTCCGCCGTCCCTTTGTTAAACGGCAGAAAGTAGGTACTTCCGCCCGCCAGTTTGGTGGCCATATGCACTTCATACTGGCTTACGGCAAAATGCACCAGCGCACCCCGCTTGAAGGTGAGCAGCGGCTCCGGCTTTTTGGTTTCCGGGTCTTTCGGCAGACGGGTGGTTTTGTACTGGCGAATGGCGTTATCGACGGACTGTTTGAACTCGGACTTCAGCTCCAGTGTAGCCACCGGCAGACCGTTCACAAACAGCACCAGATCAATACGCCAGGCTTTCGCTTTTTTTCCGGTGGCAGCAAGATGCTCTGCCGTGGCATAGGGGCTGTACACCAGCTCCGGCACGATCCGACAACGGTTCTGTTGATAACGCGCCAGTGTCTCCGGGTTCAGCGAATGCTCCGGCATAAACTGACACAGCGAGAAACGGGCATTGCGAATCTTCAGCCCGTGGCGCAACACGCCCAGGGTGCCGTAACTGCGAAGGTCTTTATCAATGGCGTTGGGGTCAGCCTTCTTTAGCTGGGTGACCAGGTGGCTGATAAAGTGCTGTTCCGAATCGTTCGGGAACACCTTGCAGAACTTGGCCCATTCTTTCGGCTGGGTTTCCTGCACAAAGCCCAGCACATCGCTGGTGTACAGCGCGGTTTCCCGGTCGTACTGATCGCCGGAACCCAACTGCCAGCCATTGGCCTGCATCTGGGCAATGATGTCGTTGTGGAAAACGGCTTCTACACTGGCATCCTTGCTCATTATATGTCCTCTACGGCTTGTTCCTGGTGACTGACAGGGGCGGTGGAATTATTGGCATTACAGGACACATTTTCCGATGCTGTGGCTGGCGCTACCCAGTTGCGGACGTCTATTTTTCCGCTGACTGCGGCGGAGATTAAGGCTGTGCGACGTTCTTGAAGAATGTTTATTTGATCGTCAGCCAAAACTATCAACTGGTCATACTTATCTTTAACACCTAAAACAGTTTCATTGATTTTTAATTGCTCTGATACAGGGGGAACAACTACGGGGAGTTCCTCAAATCCTTTTTGATTTACATAAACAAGAGTTGCAGCAGTACCAATAAGTTCAAAATATACATTTGATAACGAAATCACTTCTCTTAGATATTCAGCACTTATTGACTGAGGAATATAAGCTTGAAGCTGCTGATTAATGATTACATCAATTTCATTGATAGATGCGACGCCAAAATTACCTACGCAACTAGCAATGACTGCACCTGACTTGAGTACTTTTGAACCTGCATCAATTTGTGCTGACGTACTTACGGATAATTTTGTCGCAGTGATGCAGGTAGATTTCATGTCGTCCATCGTTGCCCAAGAAATGCCATCCTGATTTTCATTCAGTTCAGGTTTATTTCTCTGCGGCACAAAAACATCAGCAACAAATTTCGCTCTTTTCACATCCCAATGCTCCGGCACTTCCCCCAGCCACTCCACACCGGAATCCTTCATCGGTGTTTGCGGGTTCAAACCTTTGGTGACGGCATGACTGATCACCGCCTGTCGTTTTTCTTTCAGCAGCCGGATCAGGGATTGCTGCTCTTCGATCAGGGTGTCGATTTTGGCGGTTTCGTGGTCGAGGAAGTTGGCGATTTGGTTCTGTTCTGAAGGTGGAGGAACGATAACACGGATATTACCAAGTAAGCCTCGGCTGATCCGTTTCATAGTCGCACCACGGGCAAGATTTGATGTGTGTTTGAAATAATCTTTGCTGGAAAACAAGTAAACCAGAAATTCTTTAACATACTGGTTATCCGGCCTGAATATCACGTTATCGACAGACGTGACTATGCGGGAATGCAGATCAGGAACAACGCATGCCCGCCCTATAGGGTTATTCAATCTAGAGATCAAAACATCGCCTGCATAAACTTCAGTACATGCTAATTGCTGAAATTTATCATCGGTAATGTAACCCGCACCTTGTTCTTTATATTTACCTTCCCCGACATTACCCGTTGTTATGTACCGAATACCTTCTTCAGAGATGTCCTTGCTTTCAATCCAGTTTCCATCAAGGAACAATGACTCCTTTCCCAGCGCCATATATTTTATAGGTACAGACTCCCAGTGCTCAGGAACTGTGTCCAACCACTCTACCCCAGAATCCTTATATTCCGGATACGCTTGATACCTGTCAGCCATTACGAATGCACCTCGGCCAACAGTCCCATAATCCGCTTACTGACGGCATCCAGATCAGCATCAAT
>MUIA01000433.1 GCA_002084115.1 Oceanospirillales bacterium LUC14_002_19_P2
ATGACTCATTACCTCGCTTGGCGGCGCGCTCTAACAGAGCGTCATAGGCTGACGACTGCACGCATGTTCGAGAAAATCATTGGACATTGGTGCTACCAACCACAAGGGGTAACTTAGCCAGCAGGTAATGTCAGCTTTTGCTCATCAATAATCTTTTATTGAACCCAAATGCCTGTCCATCGTCGGATGGGCAGGCAAGTATTGAGACTATCTCCAGTTCGCTGTACACGTTTCGATGTAAGGTGTGCGATTGACCTGTGTTATCACCGCGAGAGACTCTTGAGCTTAAGAAAATCCATCAGGCGACCAATCGTTGTTCCCTGGATCAGGAGTGAGAACAGAATAACTGCCAGCGTCATATGAATGATTGCACCCCGTTCCGGCATATCGACGGGGATGGACAGCATCAGGGCAACGGGCACAACACCGCGCAATCCTCCCCAGAAAATAATGGCCTTGGTCTTGTTGTCCACCGGGGCGCTTTTGGGTAACCGGTTACTGATCGGCAGTAACAGGTAGACGACAAGAAAGCGGGCAAACAAGACCACGGCAATTGTCAGCAGCAGGAAGGGGACATTCTCGTAAAGGTGATCCATATCCTTGAACAGGAAATCTTCCTGCATGCCCAGCAGCAGGAAAATAAAGCTGTTGGCGACAAAGGCCATGAATTCCCAGTAAGGGCCAAGATACTGCTGTACCGGCTCGGAGAGTACTTTTTTTGACCCTGTGCGGGTAACGATACCCGCAGCAATGGTGGACATCACGCCGGACATCCCAAACACATGGTCAGCAATGATAAAGCTGGAATAGGCCAGTATGGTGGTCAGGGATATCTGCACATAGGGAATGGCGTGGCCGAGGCGCAGCAGGAACAGCATGGCGATGCCCAGGATGGCACCAACGGCAATACCACCAAAGAAGACCCGGCAAAAATCCCAGAGTGCCATGAAAACGGTATCCAGCCCAAAACCCTGTCCGGTCTGCAGTACGGCCATGACAATCCCGAACATGACAATGGCCGTGGCATCATTGAACAGGCTTTCTGCATCCATCAGCAGGGCCATGCGCTCGGGAGCCCCCACTTCCTTGAACAGGGCAATGACAGCGACGGGGTCAGTGGCGGAAATCAGGGCGCCAAACAGAAGCGCCCCCGCCATCGTCATGGGGGTGAAATTACCGATCAGGCCCGCAACCACCAAGGTGGATAAGACAACCCCTACGATGGCTAGCATCAGTACCGGTACCAGCTCCTTGATCAGCATGGGCAGCTTGATGTTGATTGCGGCATCGTAAATCAGTACGGGGAGCATGACGTACATGATCAGGTCATGGGTCAGCTGGATCTGGAGCACGGGGGCGAGAAAATCCGAATATTTGGCCAGCAGCCCCAGGGCCATCCCAATCACCACCAGGCCGATGGTATAAGGCACCCGCAGGAACTTGAGCCAGATGGCAGAGCCTGTGGTCAACATGAAAAGACCGGTGAAAATTAACACTGGCAGTGCCAGGTCGGCTTGATGCATGGCTAACCTCGTTGTGTAAAGACGAATATATGCAATGTGACCCTGAGCCCTGGGCTCAGTTGTTTAATCGGCAAGTGTCAACAGCATAGGAGTAACAGCGTGCAGCTGAGCAGGGTTTTTGTAGGCGTACCAACAGGGCAGACAGGTGGCAGCGCGTGTCGCCAGCCTTGAAACCCATGCACAGAAATGAGTAGGACCAGAACCGCTATAGACCGGAAAAAACTGTTAATACACTGTAATCACGGCGGGCAAAAAATTAAAGCTTCAGACGTCTAAATTGGTCATGACAAACCATCATATTTCTTATACGACGAATCGATTTCGTTGATAGTGAAGCCTTATCGTGTTATTCCGGAAATCTTGTTGTTTTATCGCTGCCTGACAGAGCTATCTGGTAATTATGTGTGTTTTTTCCGCGTGATATGCTGATTTGTCCTGGTTTATTCTCGAGCTGTCAGTGAATTTTGAGCTTTAGGCCTGAATATTGCTGCGCAAGCGGTCTGTATTTATACGTATGTATCAGTACAATGTTGGCCTGACCGGGTGACACATGACGTCAGTTGTTGTCTGCGTGGGGGAGCGCAGGCAGGGCACAGGCCTCGGTATTAAAGAACAAAAAAATGACGGAGTGAGATAATGAGAAAAATCGCGTTAATGCTGACCTTGCTGGTCGCCATGATGGGCAATGCCTGGGCGTCCAGCAACAGCCTGTGGGAGCAGTCGGCGCTGAACCGCATCATGAAAGAAGGGAAACTGCGGGTAGGATTGGACTCCGGTTACATGCCGTTTGAAATGACGAGTAAAGACGGCAAGTACATCGGCTTTGATGTTGATTTCGCCAAGCAAATGGCCAAGGCCATGGGGGTTGAGCTGGAAATCGTCAATACCGCCTGGGATGGCATCATTCCTGCGCTGATGACGGACAAGTTCGATATCATCATGTCCGGTATGACGGTAACGGCCGAGCGTAACCTGCAGGTGAACTTTGTAGATCCTTACATCGTCGTTGGTCAGATCATCCTCCTGCGCAAGGGGCTGGAAGGCGAGATCAAGAGCTACAAGGATCTGAATGATCCCAAGTACAAGGTCATCTCCAAGCTGGGTACGACCGGTGACTACGCTATCAAGAAATACATGCCCAAAGCCGAACTGCGTCTGTTCGAGACTGAGGCGGATGGTGCACTGGAAGTGGTCAATGGCCGTGCGGATGCCTTCGTTTATGACCTACCTTATAACGCGATTTATTCCGCTCAAAATGGTGACAATCTGGTACACCTTGACGAGCCTTTCACCTATGAACCTCTCGGCTGGGCCATCCGCAAGGGTGATCCTGACTTCGCCAACTGGCTGAACAACTTCCTCCGCCAGGCACGTGGTGACGGCACTTACGACAAGATTTACAACCGTTGGTTCGCAAACTCTGCCTGGCAGGACAAGCTCAAATAAGTCCTGATGGCTCATCACTACCCGTTCTTATTCAGAGCGGGTAGTGAAATGACTGTTTAATAAAACCAGGAGAGTTTCAACCCGGTGTTTGGAAGTAAACCCGTGACGGGCCGGCCGAAACAGATGGAAAAACAACCCAACCAGCTTCTCTGGAAGGGTGCTCTCTCTGATTAATACGCAGATACTGGCTCTCCAAGCCTGTTTTCACAGGTTATTCGTTCCCATAGCTGATCCCAGCGTCCTTTTGTCTCTGTCAGTGCCCGCATGCCAAGCAC
>MUIA01000383.1 GCA_002084115.1 Oceanospirillales bacterium LUC14_002_19_P2
GTTAATAACGAAATCGCATCAATGAAATTTTGAAAGAGCCTGGAATTCATAACAGTCATCCCCTGATAGCCGGATGGTTCAGGGAGTATAGGTCAACCAACCATCAGGGGTAACTTAGCCTATAACCCTGCCATCATAGATGAAGCATTGCCATACGGCTTACTGATCGCCATACTGACCGGCGGTTTACCGCCTTTTTGAGACGGCATTCATCATGATAAATAAAAAAACAATTGCTCTGCTGCTGTTTGATGATGTCGAGGTCATGGACTTCGCCGGTCCCTTCGAAGTGTTTTCCGTCACCAATGAATTGAACCAGGATCACCTCTTCACCCTACGTACAGTCGCTCTGACAACCGATCCAATTATTGCCAGAAATGGTCTGTCCGTTAATCCAGACGTTCAGCTGGATACCATACCGCAAGCCGATATCGTTATTATTCCCGGTGGGGATGGAACCCGTGAGGTACTGCAACAACCGGCCGTGATGAGCTGGATACAGAAAATTAGTGCTAACGCTGAGCATGTGCTGTCAGTCTGTTCAGGTGCTTTGCTGCTGGCTGGAGCAGGGCTGCTCAATAACATGCCGGCGACAACCCACCATGAAGTGTTCGACACCCTGGCTGAACTCTCCCCATCTACCCGCCTGATTCGTGACCAGCGCTTTGTCGACAACGGCAGGATCGTGACCTCGGCCGGTATCAGCGCAGGCATTGATATGAGCCTTTATATGATTGCTAGGCTCTATGGCCACGACATCGCACAACAAACCGCCAGATATATGGAATATCCTTACTTCACCAAGACAGATAAACCCCAAGACGAAGACCGGTTCGACGACAACTCTCCCCTGGCGTTTATGTAACCTACTCAACGACAGTGAGCTACTATTAGGCAAATATCCCTGATCAGGCTGAGGGTTCTTTCCATGAATATCGCAGTCTTTGGCACCAAGCCCTACGAACGTGAATACCTGAACCGCGCCAATCAGCAGTACGCGTTTTCAATCGACTATTTCAAGATCCGTCTGAATGAGGAAACCCGGGAACTGGTACGGGGGCATGACGCCGTATGCGTTTTCGTCAACGATATCCTCAACCAGCCGGTACTGGAAACCATGGCCGATGCAGGCGTTCGCCTGGTTGCCCTGCGTTGCGCGGGCTTCAACAACGTTGATCTGAGCCTTGCCGATAAACTGGGTATCAAAGTGGCTCGGGTGCCGGCCTATTCACCGAAAGCCGTCGCAGAATATACCCTGGCACTGATCCTGACGCTGAACCGCAAAACCCATAAGGCCTGGAACCGTATCCGTGAGGGAAATTTTTCCCTGAATGGCCTGCTGGGCTTCAATATGACCGGTAAGACTGCCGGCGTCGTTGGATTAGGTCGTATTGGGCTGGCAACCGCCAAGCTGCTACAGGGTTTCGACATGAACGTCATTGCCTATGATCCCTTTCCTGACGAAGTGGCCATTAAAGCGGCAGGGATAAAGACCGTACCGCTTCACGAGCTATACCACCATGCGGATATCATCACACTGCACTGCCCCCTGACGGACAGCACCTTCCATATGATTGATGCTGAAGCGCTGGAATCCATGAAACCCGGCGCCATGCTGATCAATACCAGCCGCGGCGCTTTGATTGACACTCAAGCAGCCATCCGTTCGTTGAAAGCAGAGCATCTGGGTTATCTGGGCATTGATGTTTATGAGCAGGAAGGCGACCTGTTTTTCGAAGACCTGTCCGAACAGATTATCCAGGACGATATCATCCAGCGACTTCAGTCGTTCCCCAATGTTCTGATCACTGGCCACCAGGGCTTCTTCACCCGCGAGGCACTCACCGCCATTGCTGAAACCACGCTGTCCAATATTCATGAATTCGATGAGACCGGCACCTGCAAAAATCTGCTGACGAAAGCCTATCTCGCCTGACTGGCATATTCAGGCAATCAATAGTGCGTTCACCAGAGACTCAATTTGGTGGAACGTATCGGGTTGTGTCACTTGTAAATACAGAAGCTGTCCAACAAGTGGATTGTCAGCCTTCTCCAATGATTCCTTGATAGCCCAGGAAAATTTTCCACCGTTTATCCAATCGCCCTGATCAATAACAACTTGATGTACCACATCTGCAAGGCTGCTATATGCCTGTAGCACATCGACAGCTTGATTCGGCGGGAACCCCCTACATTGTCTCATCGGGATGCGCGGATCAAACGCTTCCCTAACCCTGATCACATCCAGTGCATCAGCAAAGTGCAGTACCCAGAGAACCAATCTGGCTCTACTATCCCCATTACAAGGAAATCTTGATTGCTTTGATTTATATTCTATCGCTCTCTGGCAAATGTTGATGTCAGCGTCTTCATATCGATGCTGCTCCATGAAACGCCGACAGTTTAGACCGCTGTTTCTTTCCCAAACTGGATTATCCTCCCCATCTCCCTGCCGCCCGCTATCATGAAAGAGACAAGCCAGTATTATCAGATTGATGTCCTTATTATCAAAAGACAGCGCTTCCGGTACGCCTTGATCACGCAGCATCTGTAATAACACCAATGACCACATTGCAGTCCGTGCATGATGTTGTGCGCCATGATGAAACCTGGCTAGTTGATGATCGCCCGGCGGATTGCCAGTGTAGTCAGTCTGGGCATAAACATCCGTAACCTTCTTCCACTCTCCCGGCAAATTACGGGGACCAACCTTAAAATCCTCCAGATTCACTGCTGGGAGATCAGTCCTGTCACCCGATCTCCCAATCAAAACGGCACTGGTATTTTGCTGATCAACAGGCTGAACATGATGCTGGTCTAACGGTCTGGACGAGGAACGCTTTGAATGGGTACAACAACAGAATAGGTATGTCGTTATAAAACTGAGAACAGCCTGGCATAGCTTTTTCCAGCACGAAACCGGATTTTTTGGGTTCTCTGCCGGCCTTTCACCTGGTAACTCAAGTGGGTGCTCTCTCTGATTAATACGCAGATACTGGCTCTCCAAGGCTGTTTTCATAGGTTATTCGTTCCCATAGCTGATCCCAGCGTCCTTTTGTCTCTGTCAGTGCCCGCATGCCAAGCACAATTGAAGCGCTTTCATGTTTCCAACCCTTGCCTGCGCAGCAAAACCTTTGCTTGACCAGCGTTTTACACGCAGCCTCGGTAACACCGGACCCGATGGGCCACAGCCTTTTAACAGCATGGTAATAACGCATCAATGGCAGGTTGTTTTTCA
>MUIA01000289.1 GCA_002084115.1 Oceanospirillales bacterium LUC14_002_19_P2
CAAACCGGTTGCGGTTGTTTTGCCAAAAGAGGACAGAAGGTAGTCAGAGTACAGCTCAATCAGATCGTGTTTCATACCGGCAATAATGCCGTATTTTCAGTCTTGTGCGTAACTTGAGTTACGAGCTAACCGCTTTATCCAGAGACTCATCCTGAGACTGCCCTGTTTTTGTGCTGGCCGGACAAGGTATAATTTCCGCCATTTTTCCGGTTTATCCCACTGTCCGCCGTATCGGACAGGAACCCCAACCCTGAGGTGGTACTGTGACCCAACAAACCGTGCCCGACGCCAGCACTTTCCAGGGGCTGATCCTTGCCCTGCAAAACTATTGGGCCCGTGAAGGCTGTGTAATCATGCAACCGCTGGATATGGAAGTCGGCGCCGGCACCTTCCATCCTGCGACCTTCCTGCGTGCCATCGGTCCGGAGAACTGGAACTCCGCCTATGTGCAGCCCAGCCGCCGTCCGACTGACGGCCGTTATGGCGAAAACCCGAACCGTCTCCAGCACTACTACCAGTTTCAGGTGGTGATGAAGCCGTCTCCTGAAAACTTCCAGGAACTCTACCTGGGCTCTCTGAAAGAGCTGGGTATTGATACCTCCGTTCACGATATCCGTTTCGTGGAAGACAACTGGGAATCCCCGACCTTGGGTGCCTGGGGTCTCGGCTGGGAAGTCTGGCTAAATGGTATGGAAGTGACCCAGTTCACCTATTTCCAGCAGGCGGGCAGTATTGAATGCTATCCCGTTACCGGCGAGATCACCTATGGTCTGGAGCGTCTGGCCATGTACCTGCAGGGCGTGGACAGCGTCTATGATCTGGTCTGGGCGCATGGGCCGCAGGGCGATGTCACTTATGGTGATGTATATCTCCAGAACGAGGTTGAAATGTCTACCTTCAACTTCGAACTGGCCGATACCAAGAGCCTGTTCGAACATTTCGACTACTTTGAACGTGAGTCCGAGCGTATGGTTGATCAGGGGCTGCCGCTGCCGGCGTATGAATTTACGTTGAAAGCCTCCCACACCTTCAACCTGCTGGACGCGCGCCACGCAATCTCCGTGACCGAACGTCAGCGTTACATCCTGCGTGTTCGCACCCTGGCCCGGGCCGTTGCCCATGCCTACTTCGATGCACGCAAGAAACTCGGATTCCCCCTGGCGGATCCTGCGATAAGGCGTGAAGTAATGACCATGCAGGAGAAGAACTAATGGCAACACAGGATTTTCTGGTCGAGCTGGGCACCGAAGAGCTGCCCCCGAAAGCACTGAAAACGCTGGGTAACGCCTTTGCGGAAGGAATTCTCCAGCGTCTGGAAAAAGCCGGACTGGCTTATGGCAACCACCAGGTTTTCGCCGCTCCGCGTCGTCTGGCGCTGCTGGTGCGTGAACTGGAAACCGCACAGCCTGACCGTGACGTCGAGCGCAAGGGGCCGGCCGTTCAGGCAGCTTACGATGCCGAAGGTAACCCCACCAAGGCTGCTGAAGGCTTTGCCCGTTCCTGTGGTGTTACCGTCAGCGATCTCGTGACAGAAGAGACAGACAAGGGTGTCTGGCTGGTTTTCCGTTCCACCGAGAAGGGCAGTGCGACGGCAGAACTGCTGCCAGCCATGGTCAAAGCGTCTCTCGATGAACTGCCGATTCCCAAGCGAATGTGCTGGGGTGCGAGCCGGGTTGAGTTTGTTCGTCCCGTTCACTGGCTTGTGATGCTGCTGGGTACTGAAGTCGTGGATTGTGAAATCCTCGGCCTGACCGCCGGTCGTGAAACCCGGGGCCATCGTTTCCATCATAACGATGTAATCACCATCGAGAATCCTGCGGACTATCAACGTCTGCTCGCGCGCAATGGTTATGTCATTGCCGATTTCGAAGGCCGTCGCAGCACGATCCGCCAGCAGGTGGAAGCAGAAGCCCGTAAACTGAGTTGTGAAGCCGTTATCGACGAAGACCTGCTGGATGAAGTCACTGCACTCAACGAGTGGCCTGTGGCTCTGGCCGGCCGTTTTGATGATGAATTCCTGGAAGTTCCCCAGGAAGCCCTGATCTCTTCCATGAAAGAGCATCAGAAGTATTTCCATGCGGTGGACAGTGAAGGCAACCTCAAGCCTTATTTCATTACCATTGCCAATATCGAAAGCCAGGATCCGGCTCAGGTAATAGCGGGTAACGAGAAAGTCATTCGTCCCCGTCTGGCGGATGCCAAGTTCTTCTACGATAACGACCGCAAGTCTACTCTCGAAGAACGTCGTGAAACCCTGAAGCCGGTAGTATTCCAGAGCAAGCTGGGCTCCCTGTACGCCAAGACCGAGCGTATTGCCCGACTGGCCGCCTATATTGCTTCTCAGGAAAACGGTAACAGTGACTGGGCACGTCGTGCCGGTGAACTGTGCAAGTCTGACCTGGTGTCGGACATGGTTCAGGAATTCCCTGAATTGCAGGGCATCATGGGCCAGTACTACGGCACCAATGACGGTGAGCCGGAAGAGGTCTGCCGCGCCCTGAATGAGCAGTATATGCCGCGCTTTGCCGGCGATGAACTGCCGACCGGCCTGACCGGCTGTGCCGTCGCCATCGCAGACAAGCTGGATACCCTGACCGGTATCTTTGGTATCAACCAACCACCTTCCGGCAACAAGGATCCGTTTGCACTTCGTCGTGCCACACTGGGTATCCTGCGGATTATTGTTGAGAAGAAGCTGAACCTGGATCTGCGCAGCCTGATTGCTGTGGCTATCGAAGGTTATGCAGAGCAGGGCACAGAGCTGCCTGCCGGTGAAGCCCTGACCGAAACCGTGCTGGACTTCATGCTGGAGCGTTTCCGCGCCTGGTACCAAGACGAGAAGATCCCGGTTGAAGTATTCCTGTCAGTCAAGGCGCTGAAGCCGTCCCAGCCCTACGATTTCGATCGTCGCGTTAAGGCTATCCACAACTTTAGCCGTATGCCGGAAGCCCTGGCGCTGGCTGCAGCCAACAAGCGGGTATCCAATATCATGGCCAAGGCTGGTGATCTGGTGATTCCCGATAATGTGGACGAAGCGCTGCTGACGGAAGAGGCTGAAAAGTCTCTGGCATCGGCTCTCTCCGCCAAACGTGAGGAAGTGCAGCCACTGCTGGGCGAACGCAAGTATTCCACGGCGATGGAACGCATGGCGTCACTGAAAGATACCGTGGATAACTTCTTCGACACGGTGCTGGTTAATGCGGAAGATCAGCAGGTTCGCCTGAACCGCTATGCACTACTGCGTCAGCTGCGCGACCAGTTCCTCCACGTAGCGGATATCTCTCTGTTACAGAAAAGCTGATATTGGCAACGGAAACTGTCACCGGTTTCCGCCACAATACCGTTTTCATGGCTGATAATGGGAACGGTATGCCTTCAGTGGATGTTTTACTCAGTAAGACCGGCTCTGGTAGCCGGTCTTATGCCATAAATGACAGACAGGTTTCAGCCTGCACCCGAAAGGAAGGGGAGCCTTGCCGATGAAACTGGTCATTCTCGATCGAGATGGCGTCATCAACGAAGATTCCGACAACTATATCCGTTCCGTTGACGAGTGGATTCCCATTCCCGGCAGTATTGAAGCCATCGCCCGGCTGAGCCAGGCCGGCTATACCATTGCGGTTGCCACCAATCAGTCCGGCATAGGCCGTGGTTATTATGACTTGACCGAACTGGATGCCATGCATAATAAGATGAAACGTCTGGTAAATGACAATAATGGTTTAATTAGCACTATCGCGTTTTGTCCCCATACACCGGATGACGATTGTAATTGTCGAAAACCTCAACTGGGTTTGGTTCGTCAGATTGAAGCGAACCTGAACACGTCGGCAGAAGGCGCCTGGTTTGTCGGCGATACCGACAAAGACATTGACGTCGCTCGCACCTCTGGCTGTAAACCGGTTCTGGTGAAGACAGGGAAGGGGAATAGAACACTCGCCAAAGCCAGTGCAGATGACTTGATTGGCGTGAAAATTGTCAATTCACTGGCTGACTTTGCTGATTACCTGCTCAATGGAGCTGATGTCTGATGTTTTACCGTTCATTTCTCTGGTTTAGGACAGCTGTCTTCTATTGCTTGCTGATTTTCTGGACCTTGTTCTATCCATCCATCGTGCTGCTAACCATTTATTTTGTGCCTCGAAAGCACCGGCATCGGTATGCGGTTGTGACCTGGTGCAGTGTTCCGCTGGCATTGGTAAGAGTCATCTGTGGTATCCGCTGGAAGGTTGAAGGAAAAGAGAATATTCCGGATCAAAGCTGCGTGATTCTCAGCAATCACCAATCCACATGGGAAACCTTTTACCTGCAAACGGTTTTCAGCCCACAGTCCACGGTCATCAAAAAAGAATTGCTCAATATTCCATTTTTTGGATGGGCTTTTCGTTTCCTGAGTCCTATAGCCATAAATCGAAGTGACCGAAATGCGGCCATGCATCAACTGATCGATCAGGGAACCCACTTTCTGAAGAAAGGAAACTCGGTTCTGATTTTTCCTGAAGGCACTCGTCGGGACTGGCCAAACCTGGGTAAGTTCAGCCGGGGTGGGGCAATGCTGGCCAAAAAGGCAGAGGTAAACGTGGTTCCGGTCATCCACAATGCTGGCCGTTACTGGCCAAACGGAAAATGGCTGAAAACACCGGGCATTATTAACGTTAAAATCGGACAACCCATTACCAGTGAAGACAAATCCACCACCGAACTGAGCAAGTTGGCTTATGAGTGGGTAAAAGAAAATCAGAAAACGCTGGATTGACTCTAAAGACGCCCTATAACGACTTTATAGGGCGATATCTGACAGGGGAGGGCAGCTATCCCAGAACTCCACTATATATTTTCATTTCGCCTGATCATGTCAGCACAATCCATGGCGACTTCATGACCTTTCAATGTCTTTCTGGCATGGATGACCATCAGTTGAGCTTTCTTCTTCATCTGTTGCATTATGGGGGTCATGATCTCATGTAAGCGATCCCATTCATCCTGCGTCAGTGTGTAAACATCCGCCTGCGGATGATGCTCCATTTTCAGGCCTGTGATACCAAACTCTTCCAGTAGCTCCCGTTGAGCACGGGTAATATGGGGTTCCTTGAAGTCCTTATTGGGCGCGTATTTATCCAATATTGCGACAGAGTCATACTCAGGCAACGTTTGATCAAGAATACCGCTTTGCTCACCACTGGAAGCCTGACTACCTGCGGAATCAGCCGCTTGATTACTCACCGGTCCGGACTGATTGACAGAGTTGTCCTGGTTGCTCCTGATATCATTACTCATGTGCTGACCAACCTTTCTTTAGTTCCTAAGATCTCTTATTTCATCTGAAAACTTGTCTTCTCTGTGTTCTAAAACAGCCAATTGACTTTTGATTTTTTCTAACTCAGCTTTAATAGGATAATACTCAGACTCAATAGCATTTTTTTCTTGTGTTAACTTCTCTTTTTCTCTGCTAAGTTGTGCAATATCTTTATTATTTTCATTTATTCTATTATTAAGATCAGATATTTTATCATTTGCTTTTTTTATATTAACATTACAAGCATTAATTACCCCAGAAGCTTCATTCCTTATACTTTTATGCCGTAGTGTTTTTGATATATTCCAAGGCCACCAATTTTCATACTGGTGATCATTATATCGCTTTTGCGCTTTCTTTTTTGTTTCTTCAAACTCTAATTTTTTATGTTCTTCTGTATTCTTTAGACCTTCATACTTTTTCTTTTCAGCTTCAGTCATTTGAATATTATGCTCTTTTCCAACTATTTCTACATTTTTATCATTTAATTTATTTTCATATTTTTCAGCTTTATCCATCAACGCATTCAGCTTTTCTTTTAACTCAGATTTTTCTTCTCTTATTTCATATCTTTCTTCTTGTTTTTTAACAACCTGACCCATTGCATGTGATCCACCACCTATTCCAAAATGAGCGGGCGGACGTATACCCGGTACATCACCATGCCCGGGGATCTGATTATAGATACTGGACATACCCGCAAATTGCGAACCAAACCCATGCATAGCGCCCATCATACCGGGTGTATGCGCTACACCTCCGGTCATGATAATGATCTGTATGCCCGGTATGTTATAACCCGGTGCAATCCCACCCTTGGCGCCAATACCACCGACCTGGCCAATACCGCCAATCGAAGGAGGTTGTAAAGGATTGAACGCAATTGCCATAACCAGATTCCTGTATACTTTAGATCAAACCGCTCTTCTTGACAGAACCACCTTTACCACCGGATTTCCCTGAACGACCAGCATTTTTCACCTCTTTTGATGCCTCTTTTATTTTTCTTTTTACATCAGCATCCAGTTCATTTTTCCAGGCAATGGTTTCAGCCATGGCAAACTTGGGAAAATCAGGGTTTTCAATATCCCTTTGCACATCTTCTGGTGTCATATTGATATCACGAAGTAACCCCTGATAACGGGCAAAGACATCAGCGCCCTGATTAATCAGCTGGTCTATTTCAGACAATATGGCTTTATCTTGCTTATCCGGATCAAGGTTTTCATTATCCATAATTAAAAACCATGCGATATTTTTCAGAATACTTTTATCGATACATAACAGTATAAGCAATTAAACGGGTCTAATTTTTCGAGTCTGTTAATATAATTATTCTTATTCCAATAGTACTCTCTCATTCTTTCCGACAAACAGCTAGACCGTACCAGCATTACTGTACTATTGGGCTAAGTTACCCCTGATGGTTGGTTGACCTATACTCCCTGAACCATCCGGCTATCAGGGGATGACTGTTATAAATTCCAGGCTCTTTCAAAATTTCATTGATGCGATTTCGTTATTAACTG
>MUIA01000056.1 GCA_002084115.1 Oceanospirillales bacterium LUC14_002_19_P2
ACCAGTCGCTTGATTACAGAACCCCTCAGGCAATTCACTTTGCATGAGGAACAATCAACCAACTACCAGGACTTAACTTAAATTTGTGGATTTACTGTCTTGATAGTGGGGTCCACTATAGTCAACAACTGAAAAATGCAAACCGTTCGATCAATGATGTGATATTGGATTATATGCAACCTGACCATTAATTCTGCAGGCTCCATCAGAGAGCCTGCTTCATCAGGTTTACAATTGGCGCCAGCTGATCCGATACAGCAGCGTGTAGACAACAGGTAGCACGATCAAGGTCAACAGGGTTGCAAAGCCCAGGCCGTAGATAATCGTCACCGCCATTGATTTGAAAAACGCATCAAAGAGCAGTGGTAGCATGCCCAGCATGGTGGTCAGTGCCGCCATACACACCGGCCGAACGCGACTAACAGCTGAGTGGAACACCGCTTCATACGCTTCCTTGCCCTGAGTGAGTTCCAGGTTGATCTGATCAACCAAAACAATACCGTTTTTAATCAGCATCCCTGAGAGGCTCAGCAAACCTAGCAGTGCCATGAAGCTGAATGGCGCATTAAGTAACAACAGGCCAGACACTACACCAATCAAGGCCAGCGGCACCGTGACCCAGATCGCGATGGGCTGCCGGACAGAGTTAAACAGGAAGACCGTGATCAGGAACATGGTCAGATAACCCAGCGGGAGTGAACCAAACACGGCGGTCTGGGCGTCTCCGGCGCTTTCATGTTCACCGCCCCACTCCAGGCTGTAACCCGGAGGCAAGGGTATGGCCTCAATCTCTCCCTTCACCCGACGGAATACCGAATCAGCGGTTTCACCACTGGACTCGGCCGGTTCTGCCAACACCGCCTGCATCCGCTTGCGGTCACGACGAACAATCAGTGGGTTATCCCATTCGCTGTCGAATCGTGAAACCACCTGCGTAATAGGCACAAAGGTTGAATATTCTTTGCTCCATACTTGGAGGCCTGTCAGGCTGTCGGCATCAAGTCGTTCCTGTTCCGGTGCGCGGGCCATGATGGGCATCAGGTGGCTGCCTTCCCGGTAAACGCCAACCTGTTTGCCGCTGAAATTCACCAGCAATGCATCGTCCAGCGCCTGCTTGGAAATACCACTGCGCCGGGCCTGCGCATCATCCACCACCGGGCGGACAATCAGCGACTGATTACGCCAGGTATGGCGAATGGCGTCTGCCGCCGGTTCATCGTTGAGAATCGCGACGGCCTGACTCCCCAACTGCCGCAAAACAGCCGGGTCTTCACCATAGAATCGCGCTTCAATTTTGGCGGCTGGCGCCGGTCCGTTTTCCAACCGCATCACCCGGTATTCGGCCTGGGAAAAGTCTTTCGCCAGCAAGGATTCGACCTGGGGAAACAGCTCATCAATAGTGTCCAGATCACGGGCGGTGATGATCACCTGGCCATAACTGGCATACATCTGTTCTGGAGAATAAGGCAGCACGAAACGCTGGGCGCCACGGCCCATCACGGTTGTTACCGCCGTGACACCATCCAGCCCCTGCACTTCCTCTTCAAGGCGCGACATCTCCGCTTCCGTTGCCCGGATATCACTACCTTCCGGCATCCAGAAATCGATAAAGAACATCGGCGTGTTAGAGGGCGGGAAAAACACATTCTTAACCAACCCCATACCGGCGACTGCGGCTACCAGCGCCATTCCCGTCAGCGCGAGGGTAATGGGACGGTGGCGCATGGCGAGGTTGAGCAACTGTCGATACAGGGTGAACACCGCGCCTTTATAAAGGTCTTCCGGATCCTCGGAGCCTGCGTCGTGCTCGTTATCCTTGAACAGCAGGTTGCAGAAAAAGGGTGTCAGCGTAATCGCTGTAATCCAGCTGATAAACAGGGAAATCAACAACACCTGGAACAGTGATTTACAGAATTCACCGGTACTGTCCTGGGAGAGACCGATCGGCGCAAAGGCAATGATCGCAATCACCGTGGCACCCAGCAGCGGCCACTGTGTCTGGCTGACCACTTGCTTTGCCGCTTCCAACCGACTGAGGCCACGCTTAATGCCGACCAGTATGCCTTCAGTCACCACGATGGCGTTATCCACCAACATTCCCAACGCAATAATCAAAGCGCCCAGAGAAATCATCTGCAGATTAATCGACAGGATCTTCATAACGATGAAGGTGCCCAGGATTGTCAGGAGCAAGACAGCCCCCATGAGCAAGCCTGAGCGTAATCCCATAAACAGCAGCAGAACGATGATCACAATGGCAATGGATTCCGCCAGATTAATCAGGAAACCATTCACCGATTTCGAAACGACTTCCGGCTGGTTATAAACCGTCGTGATGTCCATGCCGATTGGACGCTGACTTTCCAGCGCCAGCAATTTCGCATCAATCGCTTCGCCGACTTTCACGACATTGACGCCACTGGTAAAGGAGATACCCAGTGATATCGCGTCGTCACCGTTGTTGTGATACACGACTGACGGCGTTTCTGTATACGCCTTGCTGACAGTGGCGATATCCCCAAGGTAAACCAGTTTTTCACTCCCCGGCGGGCTGATAATCAGGCGCTCCATCTCCGCGACATTACGGAATTCACCGGTGGGATGAATGCGTACCGATGCGCCGTCCACATACATTCGTCCGGCGTTGGAGACCACATTCTGATTCTGGATCAGACCGAAAATATATTCAGGACTCAGGTTAAGAGCGGCCAGTCGCGCCTGGGAGATTTCAACAACAACCTGTTCAGGGCGCGTGCCATCGAGCACGACTTTCTTAACACCAGGAATCAGAACCAACTCACGGCGCAGGTAATCGGCATAATTCTCCAGCTCTCGGTAACTGAAATCCTCCCCGGTGATATTCATGAGAATCCCGAAGACATCCCCGTAATCATCTTCCACCTGTGATGGCTGCACACCCGGTGGCAAACTGGACTGGGCATCATTCACTTTGCGGCGCAGTTCATCCCAGACCTGGGGCAAGTCATGTTTGTCATATTGATCCCGAATTTCCACAGAGATCTGCGACATGCCGGCACTGTTCACCGATTTCACAAACTTCACCGCCGCCAATTGCTGGATGGCATCTTCCAGTGGCAGTGTCACTTCTTCTTCCACCTGCTCAGGCGAAGCTCCCGGGTACGGGGTGATTACCATGGCAGACTTGATCGTGAACTCGGGAAATTCGAGCTGGCCCAAGCCAAGAAACGACATAGCACCGCCCACCAGCAACAGGGCAACAAACATCCAGCTGATCACTGAATGCCGGATACTGTACTCCGCAGTATTCATTACAGTCCCCGCTCCCAGCGCAGTGGTTTGACCTTCAAGCCTTCCGTTAACTGGCGAGCGCCCGCCACCACCACCCGGTCACCGGTTTGGAGACCGGACAGCACCTGAATGCCGGCTTCCGTGATGCGGCCCACCGTGACCTCTACCGCATTGACCTGTCCGGTACCTGCGTTATAGCGCCAGACTAGCGTACGGCCATCGGTGTCACTGTTCACCACGGCCTGCGAGGGAATCAATACATAGGGGATCTGAGAGCGCTGGCGGATGATACGAGCCAGGTCGATCGTCACTGTCGTGGTCATGCCGGGCAGCAGGGTCAGGTCATCCGGTACCGGCATGGTGAATACCACATCATAGGTCTGTGTGCCTGGCGTTACCTTGGTCGCATGCTCCTTGTACTGCACAGGGAACTGACGACCTGGAGCGGCAGCAAAGCTTGCCTGGGGCATATAGCCAGCTTCTACGGTATTGGCATCCACATTCACCACGATACTCTCCGGTACCTGGATATGGATATCCATCGTATTGTCACTCTGTAGCAAAAGAATGGTCTGCTTGGCCTGGATGAACTGATGATTTTCTACTTCCAGACGGGCAACACGACCAGCAAAGGGAGCTTTCAGGACGGTATAGGCCAGCTTGTCACGGGCCAAATCCAGTGCGGCCTTGCTGGATTTCAGCTGGGCACTGGCCTTATCGTAATCAGCCTGGGAAATGACTTTTCGTTCGAGCAGGGATTTCTTACGCTGGAAATCAATCTGCGCCAGCTCATAACTGGCCTGACGATCCGCCACTTCATTGCGGACATCCCGGTCATCCAGCCGCGCCAGCAGCTGTCCCTTATCGACATGCTGCCCTTCATTCAGGGGCAACTCAACCAGCTCGCCGGATATACGAAATGATATCTCGGCTTCATCACTGGCCGTCACATGACCGGGGAAATGACGCAGTTGCTGGCTGCTGCTACCGGCTACCTCAAAGAGCTTGACCGGACGAATAAGTGCTTCCTGTTGCGCCGGTTCCTTCTGGCAACCGGAGAGCGCGATGGTCAGTCCCAGAATGCCCAGGACCAGTAACGGCTTGCCCCACATGCGACGAGATTCCTGCTGTCAATACGTAGTGGCGCAAGCTTACACGATCAACAGGTTGACGTCAGCGTTACCCGACCCACTGGGCCGGGTTTGTCAGTGGAAGGCGACACGATGGACAGCAAAGCCGTCATCATTCTCATGCAGGAAGGTCATTCCATGGCGGGCATGGGCTTCAATGAAGCGCTCAGCCTTGGCCGATGGCGAGGTTTCAAAGCGAAGATCCAGCGCCGGATTCGTTATCGGTGCCAGCCGCCAGTTATGGTCTGCCGCGGCGCATACAAAACCCTGATCACGGGTTTGTCGCTGAATGTAATCCGCCAGGATGTCGCGGTTTTCCTCCGGAGATGCGAATACTACCGATTCAGCCCCGGTACCGGCGAACTTGCCGCCGTAGGCACGGTAATTATTGGCCGCTACAAGGAAGTGTTTCTCAGGGTTAACAGGCTGCCCCTGCCAGGACAGCGCCTTGATACGCTCAGCCTCGAGATGGATCAATCGACAGTGATCGTCATAACGGGCGGGCTGCGTGACATCTATCTGATACTCAACGCCGTCAATCACATCAAAGTTGTGGTTGGGAAAGCGGTTGTCGATCAGCATCTGCGGTTCACCGCTGGACGGATCGATCTGATTAAACTGCCCAGCCGCGCACTCAAGCCACTCTTTCAGCTCTGCGCCGGTGATTTTCAATACCACCAGGGTATTGGGAAACGGATAAAGATCCACGGCATTTCTAAAAGACAATTGCCCTTTTTCCACCTCCGTATAGTTGGCCGGATCCCGTTGCCCGCCCGCCTTGAAGGGAGCCGACACCGCCAGTATTGGCAGTGCATTCAATGCGTCGTTATCCCTGACAGCCCGTCGCACATAATCAATCTGGGCATCATTGACAATCTGGATGCTGGGATCATCCTGAATCAAGGCCAGATAACTGTAGATTTCAGAGCAGGCTTCTCCGATAGGTCGTCCCACGAAAGCCCGGGTACCTTCGTGGTCTTCTGCAAGAACAGCTACAAGTTCAGCATCTGCCTCAACCCGTGGTTTATGATCCGGTCCCGTCAGCGGGCGCGCTTCGGAATGACTGTCTACAACGCGCCAGCCACTCGTATGCTTCTCCAGCGTCAGGTCTATCACCCCAATATGATTGCCCCAGAAACCCGGCATCACGGCAGGCACGCCGTTAATTGTACCGCGCTTAATATCCACGCCGGTATCGTTCTCAAACACAGGCCCCGGGAACACCTTGTGCGCATGCCCCATCACAATGGCATCAATACCCGGAACCTGCGACAGGCCGTTCACCGCCTGCTCTGCCATGGGTTCATGGGGTTCACTGTGAAAACCGCTGTGACTGAGGGCAATGACGATATCCGCCCCTTCCGCACGCATTTTTGGCACAAGCGTTGTCGCTGTCTCGACAATATCCTGTGCAGTCACTACCCCTTCCAGATGTTCACGATCCCAACGCATGATCTGAGGTGGCAGGAAGCCAATAAAGCCCACCTTGAGTGGCTGCTCATTTCCGGCAGTATCAGTAAAAACACAGGGTTTAATCAGGTAGGGCTCGAAGACGTGATCGCCAGTTGAAGCATCAAGCACGTTGGCAGAAATCGCTGGAAACTCAGCGCCTTGAAGCGCCTTCCTGAGATAATCCAGTCCATAGTTGAAATCATGATTGCCGAGATTGGCAACGTCATACCCCATTAGGTTCATGACCTTGTAGGCCGGATGCACCCAACCTTCTTCCCCGGACCGGCTGACGCCATAGTCCCCCATCGGTGATCCCTGGAGCAGATCACCGTTATCCACCAGCAGACTGTTAGCCACTTCATCACGGGCCTGACGGATCAGCGTTGCGCCTCGAACCAGCCCGTACTGATCCGTAGGACGATCCTTGTAGTAATCGAAATCCATGATATTGACATGAAGATCGGTCGTTTCCAGCACGCGGAGCTGGAGGGTGGCTGCCTGTGCAGTCATTAACAGTAATCCTGTTACCAGCAGAATCAGGGTTCTCAGCATAACGCCTACCCCTATTAGGGTATATGTCGAAAAGACTGCGAGAAACTATAGCAATGACTTGTGACAACGGGATTTCGCATCCAGAATCGCAAGGCCTGGTAACGCTGGCCAATGGTGAAAAATCGGGTTGCAGCCTTTGAAGAACAGGGGGAAGGCAAAATACCGTAATAACAGTCAACGCCTAGTCGAGGTGTAACCAGGTAGAATCCGACAACTGCTCATCATAGGCTTTTCCCGGCGCACATTTATCTGAGTAACTCAAGTTACGCACAAGACTGAAAATACGGCATTGCATTATTGCCGGTATGAAACACGATCTGATTGAGCTGTACTCTGACTACCTTCTGTCCTCTTTTGGCAAAACAACCGCAACCGGTTTGTCTAACCTGTCGGACGATGCCTATAGCCATGATC
>MUIA01000217.1 GCA_002084115.1 Oceanospirillales bacterium LUC14_002_19_P2
TTAGACAAACCGGTTGCGGTTGTTTTGCCAAAAGAGGACAGAAGGTAGTCAGAGTACAGCTCAATCAGACCGTGCTTCATACCGGCAATAATGCCGTATTTTCAGTCTTGTGCGTAACTTGAGCTGTTAAGCGATAATGAACACCAACGCATGTACCAACGTATTGCCAGTGAACTGATCACGATTCCTCAAGATATTGCCGAACGACAACTTAAACTATTCGGAAATGTGCATGAGTCGTATGAAGCAGGTATTCAAAATGCTATTGCTATGCATGGATAAGCCATTATGCAAAAAATCCATTGCGTTCTATCAGCTTAATACCAGCGTTATATCTAATGCTTTTTTTAATTGTATAGGGGTGTTGCTTGTATTCTGATGGGGAGAAAGCAGTAACATAACAACCGCAAACGGATAAACAAAAATGCCGCTACAGATGCTCTGCAGCGGCATTACCTCTATGTAAATAGAACAATCAGATTACAGCAGCTAGCCGTGCCCCCTGATCAATCGCACGCTTGGCATCCAATTCACCGGCTTCATCAGCACCACCGATCAGATGGACGTTGACACCAGCTGCTTCGATCTCAGCCTGCAGTTCACGCAGTGGTTCCTGCCCGGCGCAAACAATCACCGTATCTACCGGCAGCACCTTGGCTTCGCCATCCTGAAGGATATGTAATCCTTCGTCGTCCACCTTCTGGTATTCGACTTTATTGAGCATCACAACATTTTTGTGCTTGAGGGTTGCCCGGTGGATCCAGCCAGTGGTCTTACCCAGGTTCTGCCCTACCTTGCTCTTCTTACGCTGCAGCAGGAATACCTCACGGGGGGATTGTGGCAATTGCTGCGACATGCCTTCAACACCACCGCGGACATTGAAATCCTTATCAATTCCCCACTCTTTAAAGAAGGCTTCCTTACTCAAACTGCTGGATTCGCCTTCATGGGTAATGAATTCCGCCACATCAAAACCGATACCGCCGGCCCCGATAACCGCGACTTTATTACCCACGGGCATACCATGCTTCAATACATCGAGGTAACCCAGCACTTTTTCATGCTCAATACCTTCAATGGCCGGTGTTCTCGGCACAATGCCGGTTGCCAGCACCACTTCATCAAAACCGATACTTAGAAGATCACCAGCCGTGACCTTCTGACCCAACTGCAGATCGACACCGGTTAGCTCAATACGGCGACGGAAGTAGCGCAGGGTTTCATAGAATTCTTCCTTACCCGGAATCAGCTTGGCAACATTGAACTGACCACCGATGACATCAGCCTGATCAAACAGGGTCACCGAATGCCCACGCTCAGCGGCCACCGTGGCAAAGGCCAAACCTGCAGGGCCAGCCCCCACAACGGCAATTTTTTTAAGGGTTTCTTCCTGTTTCAACGGAATGTAATTTAACTCGGTCTCATGACAGGCACGTGGATTGACCAGCCAACTGGTCAGCTTGGCCTGAAAGGTATGATCCAGACAGGCCTGATTGCATCCAATGCAGGTGTTGATTTCATCTGCACGATCCTGCTCAGCCTTGATAACAAACTCACCATCCGCCAGAAAAGGTCGCGCCATGGAGACCATATCCGCCTGACCATTCGCAAGTACGTCTTCCGCCACTTCGGGTGTGTTGATACGGTTGGTCGTAACCAGCGGAATACCGACTTCACCTTTCAGTTTTGCAGTCACATCCGTAAACGCCGCGCGAGGTACCATGGTGGCAATGGTCGGAATACGGGCTTCATGCCAGCCAATCCCTGTATTGATCAGGGTGGCGCCGGCTTCTTCGACCTTTTTCGCCAAGGTGACTATTTCATCCCAGACACTGCCGCCTTCCACCAGATCCAGCATGGACAGACGATAAATAATGATGAAATCCGTCCCTACCCGCTCACGCACACGACGAATAATTTCGAGCGGCAGGCGGATACGGTTCTCATAACTGCCCCCCCAGCGATCCGTTCGCTTGTTAACCCGCTCGGCAATGAACTGGTTAATGAAATACCCTTCAGATCCCATGATCTCAACGCCGTCATACCCGGCTTTCTGCGCCAGTGCGGCACAATTCACGAAATCCTGAATCTGCCCTTCGATTTCCTCTTCCGTTAACTCATGGGGTTTGAAGGGATTAATGGGAGCCTGAACGGCAGAAGGGGCGACATTTTTAGGGCTATAGGCATAACGGCCTGCATGAAGAATCTGCATGCAGATCTTGCCACCTTCCTTATGGACAGCGTCTGTCACAACACGATGTTCTTCGGCTTCTTCTTCCGTATTCAGCTTGGCAGCGCCCATGGCGACCGCGCCTTCGGCATTCGGTCCGATACCGCCTGTCACAATCAGGCCAACCCCACCGCGGGCACGTTCAGCATAGAAAGCTGCAAGACGCTCAAAGCCTTTCGGACGCTCTTCCAGCCCAGTATGCATGGAACCCATCAGGGTCCGGTTACGCAGCGTGGTGAAACCGAGATTCAGCGGCTCCAGCAGGTGCGGGTATTTGTCGTGTCCTGACATGCGATTCTCCTCATTCATCAGCAGGCGGTATGACTGTTGTTATACGTGAAGCATCGACATTGATAACATTCAATGGCGTGATAATGCTCACGAGGGTTTGTCCGCCGTTATTCACGGTTTAGAATCCGGTTTATTGTCCAGACGACAGTAATCGTAAGGACATACCGAAACAATGACCGAAAACAACAAATCACTGACCGTGGATGCACATTGAACGATGAAGCTGGGTGAGTTGTCGCTGAATTTTGCCCTGCCACTGCTGAGCGCGACCCGCAGCAGCGGCTATGATCCGACCCCCGTCCTTGAGCGCTTCAGTATTACACCAGAAATGCTGGACAGCCAGCATCAATGGATCTCTATCGGTCGATTCATGCGGCTGGGGCATGCACTGATCGAATTGACCGGCAATCCGGCACTGGGACTGAAAGCCGGCGAACACAGCCGTCTGTTTGGGTTGGGCCTCTGCGGGTATACCGCCATGACCGCCAATACGTTGGGGGAAGCTCTATTACTGCTGGCGCGGTTTGAACCCTTATACGGGCGTAATATTCGCGGACAATCCCGTTATCTGGAGACAGCCGACACCTGTGCAAATTCTGGTTAACTTGAACACCGATTCTGGTTTGCTTGAACACCCCCGACACCTTACGTATTGGCGAACCTGATTTTTAGACCAGGTGTTCATTTGCTTCCAGTTTTCCCATTTTCT
>MUIA01000077.1 GCA_002084115.1 Oceanospirillales bacterium LUC14_002_19_P2
ATATGACTCATTACCTCGCTTGGCGGCGCGCTCTAACAGAGCGTCATAGGCTGACGACTGCACGCATGTTCGAGAAAATCATTGGACATTGGTGCTACCAACCACAAGGGGTAACTTAGCCGGGGCGATGGCAATCAAAAACGGGGGAATTTATACGGCTTCATGCCCTGCTGAAGTGCCAGAATCAGCATTCTACCCACGGTGATAACGTAATGACCTCACAAGTAACCGGTGTATTTCTGGACAATACCCTCTTTCTTCGATCAATAAAAAGGCCGGGGAATCCCAGCCTATTCAACTGACAACTCCGTTGTTTCGCTTTTTCGCCATTACAGAAAAGACAATCCGGCAGGGGCAATTACCAGCCTGCTTCCGTTGACACACACAGATTCATACTTATAGATAGATTCCGGCTCAATACTTTTCGAACCTCAACACCAGCGACAACACAGTACAAACTATAAAACTATTGACTAATATACCGGCCATATCACCCCATCTGCAGACAATATTATCTGGCAAGGCAAACGGATTAATGTTCTATCGCCCTGGGATTGAGCCCAACGAAGGATCGCTTATGCGCTCAGAGCCGTCATATATTCCCCTGCAGACTGTACAGGAAAACTTGGAAACCGGTTTTGCGTAGCCAACGCCGTATTAGCGCTACTGTCGCGGTAGGGCTCTATCCTGCGGCCAGCAACAGCAACTGGCTATTGGCTTGGCACGGACCTACCAACCCGAATTGGTAATTCTGAATGCCCTGTTAAGAGATTGAGGCAACATAGCGGTTCTGCTACCCGAGCAGTTTTTTGAGTTTGCCCGGGATCTGGTTGATCAATTTGCCGTTCTGGATGGTGTTGAACTGGTGCGGAGTGGGACAAGTAGCTCTATGGATAAAAGCCGTTAGAGGCTTTATGGCCGTATCAAATATAAGCTTTGCGCTTTTTTATCAGCCGACCTGGTTTTCTACGCCTGAACCAAAGCGATTCAGGCTTACCGGGTTTGCACACCTGGCGACTCATGGATCTCGGCCTGTATTTTTTTCGGTACAGCCGACTATTCGCCAGGAAAGTGGCAGCAAGTGCCATGGCCAGCACGGCGCGGCCACTCATAAACCCCGGAAACTCTTCCAGAAATGGCTGTACCTGGACAGTATTCATCAACCGGTTAACGCACGGTGACGCATTATTCATTACATACAGGTTGCAATGGCATGTCATGGCAGTCACCTCCTTCCGGTTTTTCCATGGTTATCAGGATACCGGAACGGTCAACAATCACCATTCGACCTTCGTCGATACGGCCCAGATACGCCGCCATCTATTAGAGCAAGGTCTAAACCTAACGTTCTTCTCCCCAAAATACCCATAAAAACAAGCATTTTCCGTAGCAGACAGGCTATAGGAAATATACCATTGCACCCAATAACACAGCCTCAGGACGTCATAGCCGTATGCCTGATTTTCCATGTCGCCAACCTGCCTCTTTGCCAGCTATCGTTACGGCAGGCCTTCTATCTGCGTTTATCCCTCAATCGCTCTGGGCATCGGCGTATCAGGCCTGTCTGCTGGAAGCCCTCGATGAGGCTTCACCGGACACAACCGTGGCACAACTTCAGGCTCGCTGCCGACCACAAACGGTGGATGCCCTGCCCGACCTGGACGCACCGGCTGCCGGCTCAGACATCATCTCTGCTGCCAGCGGCAAGGAAACGGAGTCACTGCTGGAGCAACGTGTCCAGCAGGAGGAGCGCGCCCAGAATAAGCTGTTTGTCCTGACGCCGCATCGGCAAAACTATTTCCTGCCGATTTCCTACAACAGCAATCCGAACTCCAAGCCCTTTGATGCCAGCGAAGATGACTTCGACAGTACCGAGGTCAAATTCCAGCTCAGCCTCAAGGTGCCGGTCGCCCAGGGCGTATTCAATGGACACGGTGATCTGTATTTTGCCTATACCGGGGTTTCCTGGTGGCAGGCCTATAACAAGGATCATTCCAGTCCGTTCCGGGATACCAACCATGAGCCCGAGGCGTTCTTCAGTTTTAATACGGATTACGATGTCTTTGGCCTCAAGCTCAGCATGATTCAGACCGGCATCAACCACCAGTCGAATGGCCGAAGCGGCAGCCTGTCGCGTAGCTGGAACCGGTTGTTTGCCAACTTTGTCTTTGAGCACGATAACTTCTATTTCTCCGTCAATCCCTGGTGGCGGATACCGGAAAGCAGTAAGGACTCACCAGATGATCCCCGTGGGGACGACAATCCGGATATAGAGAAATACCTCGGCTATGGCGATGTCCAGATGTTCTACACCCTGGGCGTGCATAAGCTCAGTGTTATGGTGAGGAACAATCTCCGTAGCGATAACAAAGGTGCCGTGGAGTTGGGCTGGTCTTTCCCGTTAACACCGCGAATCAGGGGGTATGTACAATATTTCAATGGCTACGGTGAAAGTCTTATCGACTATAACGCCAGCGTTAACCGGCTCAGCATCGGTGTCATGCTGAACGACTGGCTCTGATCACACACCTTTATATAGGGAAGATGCTTGTTAATTATGCGCAAGGTCATTGTTGCTTCTACCAATCCGGCCAAAATCAATGCCGTTCAGCAGGCCTTCACCCAGGTTTTTTCGCAAGAATTGTTGGTATTTGAAGGCATCGTTGTCGACAGCGGCGTTGCCGATCAACCCTTGTCAGGTGAAGAAACCTTGACCGGTGCACGTAACCGGGTCAAACATGCCCGCCAGCAACAACCCGACGCCGATTTCTGGGTTGGACTGGAAGCCGGCATTGAATCCCCGCTGACCTTTGCCTGGATGGTAATCGAAAGCACTGATCAGCGCGGCGAAGCCCGTTCCGCCAGTCTGCCGCTACCGCCGGAAGCACTACGGCGGATTACTGAAGGCGCTGAGCTGGGAGACCCCATGGATGCCATGTTCAATGAACACAATATCAAGCAGAAAGGCGGTGCCATCGGGCTGCTGACGGATCATCGCTTAACCCGTAGCAGTGTGTATGAACAGGCACTTATTCTGGCCTTAATTCCGTTTATTCAACCTGATTTATATCCCGCAGAGGCTTGATTTTATTCACTTCAATCAAAAAGAGTTTAATTCTTGCAAATACAGTGAAATCCGCCGTAAAACCGCACAATTAATGCGCAGATTTCCTTACACTCTTTTCCCGAATTTGACGATTAATGTATTGTACGCCAGACACAAAACAGTTTAGACTCGCCTCTCAATTAAGTGTCCCTTAACTGATGCCCGAAAACGCATAGTCTCTTTGTGGCGTTCGATGTTTAAGGTAACAGTAAAGTAGTAGCAATAACGTCATCGGAGATGAATCAACATGCAACAGAATAAACTGTTTGTAGGTAATCTGGCATTTTCCAGCTCTGAGCAGGACCTGGAAGCCGTTTTCGGTCAGTTTGGTGAACTGCAGGAAGTTAAAATCATCATGGATCGTGAAACTGGCCGCTCTCGCGGTTTCGGTTTCGTATCCTTCGTAGACGCGTCTGACGCTGAAGCAGCCCTGGCGGCTAACGGCCAGAGCGTTGGCGGTCGCGATTTGCGCGTCAACTTCGCTACCGAGCGTACCGGTGGCAACGGTGGTGGTCGTCGCGACAACAACCGTGGTGGTTTCGAGCGTCGCTACTAAGCGATAGTTCAACCCCATAAAAAAGAGCCGGCTTGTCCGGCTTTTTTTACGCTCAAAATCTGTATTATCCGTGCAATAACACCCCGGCATACGTTGCAATCCCCACCCATGTCATAACCAGCAACACCCATGGGAGTGGATGCTGGCGGTAGGTCACCACCTCTTTGACCTCTTAAAGGTCAACTGCATCCGGCTGACGAGACGGACTTTTCTTACGCTGTTTATCAAATTCACGGGCCTTGGCTTTCTGCTGCTTTTATATTGATCAATGCCCTTCTGAATTCCCTGAGCAATCAAACGCGTCTGCTCCTTGGTCTGGCCAGGACGCTGGGTACCACGGGCGATTTTCATCGCCTCATCCCGGGTTTCCTGCGAAAAAACCTGCTTTCCTGATGTTCGGGTCTTAACCACTGCCATACATATCCACGTGATAACGGAATTAACCAATGACGCTATCGGCATCATTTCCATCGGGTTCGATACTAACGCGCCCGGCAAAAGAACAAAACAGCCAGAGTATCGGCATTTTTTCCTCAAATTGCCCCACACTATGCCGATTCACTTTTCAGACACCCAAGGGATTAGCCCATGAGCACGCAAAAGAGCATATTCAGAATTGAAAAGCGTCTGGAATGTTACCTGAAGCTGCAAGCCGACCTGGAAAAGAAATCCCCCCCCTCCAGGGATGAAGCCATACCTAATGAGGAAAGGGAAATCTATCTGGAGGGTATCCAGCAGGGTCTGCGCATGGCTCTGGACATGATCGATGAGGACAACGCCTGAGAGTCCAGACTGGTCACAAAGGTTCGCTTATGAAGACAGCTTCTCTGCCATGGCTGCAATCTGCGCCTGAAGCTGCTTTACCTGTCCTTCCAGGATGTCGACGCGCTCTTCCAAGCCCTCCCTCACCGGGCTCTCATCACTATCAAAGGCATTCATCACCTCTCCCTGCTCATCACAGAACAGGTGAATATAGCGGGACTCCCGCTTACCCGCCTCACGGGGCATTTTCCGAACAAACGGCCCATCAGCCCTTGCTGCCAGATTATCCAGAACAGTCTCAGCCTCTTTCACATCGGTGAAGGAACACAGCCGATTAGTTCTGCTGCGCAATTCACCCGGCGTCTGGGCACCACGCAGAAAGAAAACACAGAGAATACCCCGCTCCTGCTCAGAAAAACGAAGGTTCGAAAACTCAGTATTACAGAAACGATGCTGGTACTTCTGAACCCGACTGCCAAACCCGGACTGCTCAGTCACCAGCCGCTTGGCAATCAGACTATCAGCTGCCTGCTGCACCTCAGATTCCTCGTAGGAAACCACTGGCTCCCGATTACTTTTCTGGTTACAGGCATTGGTCAGACTGTTCAATGTAAGAGGGTATTGATCCGGCGTCGTAATGGCTTTTTCAATCAACGCGCCCAATACACGGGTTTCTGGAAAAGACAGGGATAATTCCATAACAGCCCCGAACGGTCAGTGAAAACAGTGGACAGATTCTGCCTCATACCCACTCAACATGCCATTAGAACTGAATCAACGGTAGCAAATACCGAGATCAGGCCCGAGGATCACTCAATATCACCTTTTCCACATCATTGGCATCGTTACGGGCCACCAGGGCACGGGCAGGCTCTGTTTGACTCATGTTGAACGCCTGGTGAGTCAACCCCGGAGGAATATAAATAAAATCACCGGCGCGGTTAATAACCCGCTTTTCAAGGTATTCGCCATAGCGGGTCTCGACCTCCCCCTCCAGTACATAGATCGCAGATTCATAACCATCATGCTCATGGGCTTCAGACACAGCCCCTGGCGGTATCACAATAAAACTGAGCGATAACCCCTTACTCCCGGCCGTCTGCTCGGAAATTCCAATAAAATAGGGCAGCTTCTGGAGGGTTTCAGTCGCTTCCTGGGGTCTTACCGTAATAATTTCATCACCAAAAGCATTAGCATCCATGCCCATCTCCTTCTCACCCAGTAGCATTGTTAATGATAAAAAAACGCAGCAATAGCGCCCGGGAAACGGCGTTTCTCCTTCAGATACTGTAGCAGGACTTTCATGGGCAAACGTTTCAGCGCCTGACGCGCCTGGCGAAAGCCATCACCATAAATAGGGTCAGGCGATTGTGTTATCTGTCGGATAAAATATGCCGCCTCCCGGGTTTTCTGACGCCGCAACCAAAGGTATTCCATCAACACACACATGCCCTCCTCAACCTCTAGCGGGAGTCCTTCATACTGATTATAAAAAAACCAAGCATGGCAAAGTTCATGAATGGCTACCGTTCTAAAATGCAGCTCCGGAAGATTCTGCTGAATAATAATGTCCTGAAAGGAACGATCCACAACCCGACCACTGGCGCGGGTCACCTGCCAGCGGGCAAGCCCCAGCAAAGGGTGCTCTTGATGATACTTGTGACGACTGAACCTGTGCAATTCATCGCGCCTTGCCAAATGAACAGGCGTCGGGGCATTCGCCAGATTCAGCCCTATCTGGCTCAACGACTGACGCATTTCCTGCAACAAGGTTTCAGCGCGGGCTTCTGTAACTATGCCACCATCGCAACACAGGTTGCAGATGACGAGACCATCTGAAAAGCGCATTCCTCCCCCGGTCAAAGGCCCGCAGACTATGCGGCCACAACTGGTGCACCGATCATAGTTTCGATGTTTTGCGCAATAACGATTCCCCCAGAAATCCTCAAAATAGCGCCCCTGCAAGGGGTCTCCACAAACCGCACAGGCAGGCGTAAATTTTTGATGAAAACAGGCCACATGCCAGGGCGTATTGTCTTTTTCTATGTACTGTCCAATAACTGGCTTATGGCAGCCAGGGCAACGAAGACAATCCGTATGCCACGGCTTATCACCAAAGACTACAAACCGATCAGATTTAAGGGACTGGCCACAGCCTGCACAAACAAAACAATGCGTATGCCAATACTTCCCCATCAAATGAATGGCATTCTCGCGTACCGGTTTCTGACATCCATGACATACACGCATAATTTGTAGTAGTTCAAACCTGATCTGACAGTTACCGATTTTCCAGAGGGTGTCTGTCAGGTCAAATTCAGGCTATGAATTTTTCCTTCCAGATCTGTTTTCCATCGAGCAACGTTTCCATGGG
>MUIA01000330.1 GCA_002084115.1 Oceanospirillales bacterium LUC14_002_19_P2
CCTGTGCCTTGAATTCCGGGGCATGCCGTTTTCTTTTTGCTGCCATGACTCCCTCCTGAGGGTCATATTGCAACCAGAAAACTTAACTTAGCTGACTGTCCAGTTTTTGGGGTCCACTATACCGTTCCCAAATACCATCGAAAAAATCTTAGGGTGGAAAATAGAACCATTTATTGTCGAGGTCATGAACACAGACCGGATCATGCCCCGTAGTGGAGCAAACACCTCCCTGACAGATAAACTAGCATTACTGGTTGGTTGTGGTTCTGTAGGAAGTGAACTGGCAGATAAGCTGGGAGCATCTGGAATCGGCTATCTGGACATAATGGACCCAGATCATTTTTCGGTCTCAAATATCTATCGCCACACCTTGGATCAAAATTTCATCAACCACCCTAAATCCGCATCCGTGGCATGGCACCTTACTCAAAAATACCCGTGGATAAAGTCTCAAAGATACACCGACTACCTTCTGGGACTTCGGTCTGAAAAATTATTGTCAAAGTATGATCTGATAATTATCGCCATCGGCTCTCCTACTCATGAACGCCTGTTTCATGAGTACATTTCACTCTCCGGAGCCAAAACTCCTGTTATATACACATGGCTGGAAGGCTATGGTGTTGGTGGGCATGCAGTTTTGGATGTACCTAGTGGAAAAGGTTGTTTGCGTTGCGCCTACGTTGATACTGAGACGGGGAAACGGGGGCTGGGATCTAATCTTAACTTTCTCCAATCCGACCAGAACATTGTGAAAAACTATGCTGGCTGCGGCGAAATGTTTCTTCCTTACGGGGCTATTAGTTCAACACAGACAGCGTTAATCGCAGCCGATCTGGCGATAAACTTCCTGGAAGGGCATATCACAGAGTCGGTAAAAACGAGTTGGAAGGGAGATCGCTCCAGCGCTGAGGCAGAGGGACTTACCCTGACGCGACGCTATGAAAACTTTAATGCCTCACTTCAGAAACAGCCCTTGTATCACCCCCTGTCTGATATATGTACACCTAAAGAAGTAATCACATATCAGCATGAAAACATCCGGCTATGTATTCCTCTGGCTGTACTGGATCAATTGTCAGCACATAAACAGAACACTTCCAGTATGCCGGAAGCAGCAGGCCTTCTGATTGGCTATATCAAAGCCGATGGAGATGTTTGGATCGATAGACTAACTACCCCGAAAGCAACAGATATTCGGCAACGATCATATTTCAAACTGGATGCAAAGCTGCACCAAAAGGAAGTCGACGAGTGCTTTGATGGCTCCGATGGTGTTCTTGGTTATTTGGGAACCTGGCATACACATCCACAAAGCATACCAGTGCCATCAAAATTGGATGTTGTGGATTGGAAAACTCATGACCAACAGAATATGGAAAGGCAGCTTTTTTTCATTGTTGTTGGCCTAGATAAGACATCTGTTTATACCATCGTTAACAATCAGACTGTTGAGCTTCTTCCGCTCGAGGAATAAGGATTTATGATCTGGGAAAGATTTAAATGGTTGTGGACAACAGCCTGGAGGCTAAAGAGAACGGCATACCCGAGAACGAAGTGGGGAGCTACACTCTGTTTGGCCGCCATGTCCTCTGGTCTTTTTTCTATTGGTGTTCTTGCTATTAATTTTGAAAGCGGATACGTCATTACGTCGCTTTCCTTAACTGCTAAGGAGGTCTCACTATACAGCCTATTTTTGTGTACTTTCATGGCTATAGTAGGTGCAGCTCTCATTTATTCTGAGTGGAATATGAAGACTCGACATACTGCCAAAGTACTGATATCGGCTATGCCTGGAGCTTCCTGTGATTTTCCAGATAATGTTCTGGATCCAACTGAGAAGGAGTTCTGTCGAGAAGCTGTAACATTGGGCCTTCCTCAAGGAAAAGTTGAATATATTGCTGAGCAGGTTAAGCGTTATAACGCTGAGCTGGAGGCCGATATTTTTAGACGATTTATCCTGCATGATAGATGTCAACGGCTCTATATAGGAGGCCTAGCCAGGGTTCCTTTTCTGGTAGCTTATGGGGCTTGTCTACGGAATATTTCGAGTGAGATTTTATATTTCGATAAATTCCATCGTGAGGGTCAATGGTCTCTACTTACAGAAGAAGATTGTAAGATCTCTTTTGAAGATACTGCTATAAAAACCGGGGTGAACTCCTGCGGTGATATTGGTCTGGCCATTGGTTTTACTACTCCAATTTCCAGAGAGCAAATTCCAGCAGAATTACAGGACTTCACAACGATTTTGACTTCAAACTCCGGTCATAAAAGAAACTTGGTCAAAAACCAAGTTAACCTCCAGAATCTTTCAATAGAAGTTGCAGAAATCCTTGATCAGATGTCAGCACTACCAAACTGCCGCAAGGTTCATCTCTTCCTTTCAGTGCAGTCTTCACTTGCCCTCGATATCGGCAGAAGGTTTCAGGAAGGAACTCAAAGAAACTGGGTCATCCATAACTTCGATTCTACTACGAATACTTATAAGTGGGCGCTAGAACTATCCAAGAATGGATTACAGGAGATAAGCGCTACTAAAGGCTAAAGGGGGATTAGGTAGCTTAGTCTATCCAAACAACTCGGTGACCTGTACCCCCGACGCCAGAACCGGTCATAGCCATACTCACTAGGCGTTCGTGAGCACTTGGTTTGTTGGCGTTGTAGACAAACTCAAGCTGGAAGCTTTGTTTGCAACTTTGGCATAGGTAGTGCTGTATGCCTGAAGGTGCTTTGCCGTTTTTAACAACTCCATCTGTGGTATCACAATGAACACAGATGACCCGAAAGACTGCCATAGGGAAAATGAGCAGACCAGCAAAGTCTGGTCGTAAAATATATGAGCTCAACGCATCTGATTCATGACCAAAAAGTTAAGTTTTGGCACCATTTTCCAGCAAAAGATAACTAAATATTGGTTTTTGGTATGTGGGGTAGGGATTTATGAAGTGCTGTTTATGGCTTGAAGGGTTGATTTGTATGGGGTTTTCCCACCCACCCACAAAACGTGACTAAAAATCAATCCGGCTCTTAAACGTATTGAGCCATAGTTAGTTATCTATCGCCTGAATGGGGTTGCGACGCCTATGGAAGGACGTCGGAAAACAAACGGGGCATTATCCGCTACCGGCGGGCTAATGCCAAATGTCCAAAACTGCGCGCTTTTCACTGAAACCTGTTTTTAATCCATGCCTATTCAGACATCACCTCAGAAACGGGGTTCCCGCCTGGGAGGATGGTGGTGAGGCGGGCCATCATGCAGAGGGTGCCCCTGTGGACGATTACCGGGGTGCGCTCTGCCCATGCTCTGTTTTCTGAAACTGTCGTCAGGTGTCCCACGAAAGCAACGTGGAACGTAAGGGTAGTCAGTTGTAATGACATAATAGTAAGTGCCGTCGGGATACTCCGGTGTCACGTCGCTGCGGCCATTGCACTCATCCAGATCGCCGCAGCCTTCACGGTAATCGTAGTCACGGTTATAGGTGCCGTCGTAGCGGCCGGTTGGTTCGTGGTTTTTCCGGTTGCCGGTTTTCAGCACGTAGCTGGAACTCAGTTCGCGAATGCCGCTGCCGGTATTATCACTGTCACGGTAGCCATATCGGGCATAGATGGGAAAGCCATCAGCGGCATAACCGATCAGTGGGGAGTGCTGGCTGGAGGATGATCCGTGCAGCAAGCCATGGGGCAGGCCGTGGTAATGATAGGCCCCCGTTGGTTGTACATGGGCGTTGTGATGATCCATACCCAGTTTGCCTGGTACATTCAGGGCTTCCTTTCGCCAGCCAGTCGAACGGTCGTTTTTCCAGTATTCGGCTGAGCCCGGGTCAAATGGCACGCCATTGATGGCGACACCGAAGGTATAACGACCGGTCTGCTGAATCTGCCCGGTGAGCTTGGGGTGACGGGGGACACGGAACTGGTAAGACTGTGCGATGACACGGTGCGGATTACCCCGGTTGGGAAACTGGCCATGCTCGTGGTCAGGCAGGCCGTTCGCCTTGATGTAACGATGCTGTGAATCGGTAGTGATCGTCACTTGGCTCACCGAGGCAAAGCCAACACTGGCGTAAAGGCTGAAGGCAGCTATCAACGCCCGTTTTGTGGGTGAAGCGCTGCTGGCTGACGGGGTATGCTGAAAACCGACGGTCATGATGCCTGCTTATCCCTGGCTGTTTGTTTTTATTGGTTGGCAATGAACTACGTTCTTTATATAGGAAAGTGCGTGGTTTTTACGGCCATTGCAAGGCATGACACAGTACTGTTTCAGGGAGAGTGCGGTGCTCAGCTGGAAGGGGATGGGGTATGGCTGTCAGAGGAAACCGTTTTTTATGGTTTTGTGAGTGTTTCCCGATGAATTATTTGATTCTTCATCGGTCTATGCGAAAAACCATCAAAAAACGATGAGCCCGTTAGATCGGCTAGGCTTATGTAGCATCCTGCCTTGAATCGTGCTCATGGGGATAACGGGTTATTTTCATGTGCCAGCACGGTTGGGTTGCGTTAGAATCCCGCCTGCTTCCACCTTACATCGACACAGGGGAGATTGATGTTTACCACGGACATGACCATTGCGGAGTTCGATCCTGAACTGAAGGCGGCGATCGACGCTGAAGCACAACGTCAGGAAGAACACATTGAGCTGATTGCTTCTGAGAACTACACCAGTCCCCGGGTATTGGAAGCCCAGGGCACGGTACTGACGAACAAGTACGCTGAAGGCTATCCCGGCAAGCGCTACTATGGCGGTTGCGAGCACGTGGATGTGGTGGAGCAGCTGGCGATTGATCGTGCGAAAGCCCTGTTTGATGCGACCTACGCCAACGTCCAACCCCACTCCGGCTCACAGGCCAACGCAGCTGTCTTTATGGCGCTGGTGAAACCCGGTGATAAAGTACTGGGGATGAGCCTGGCCCACGGCGGTCACCTGACCCATGGTGCCAGCGTCAGTTTCTCTGGCCGTATTTATGATGCCGTGCAATATGGTCTGAATGCCGAAACCGGCGAGATTGATTACGATGAGGTCGAGCGGCTGACCCTTGAGCACAAGCCTAAGATGATCATCGGCGGTTTCTCTGCCTACTCCAAAGTGGTCGACTGGCAGCGTTTCCGTGATATTGCTGACAAGGTCGGTGCCTACCTGCTGGTGGATATGGCGCATATCGCTGGTCTGGTGGCGGCGGGTGTTTATCCTTCCCCCGTGCCGTTTGCCGATGTTGTCACCACAACGACTCACAAGACACTGGGCGGCCCACGCGGTGGTCTGATCCTTTCTGCCCGTGCCGATGAAGACCTGCAGAAAAAACTTAATTTCGCGGTATTCCCTGAATCCCAAGGCGGCCCGCTGTGCCATGTGATTGCGGCCAAGGCGGTTTGTTTCAAGGAAGCCATGAGTGATGACTTCAAAGCCTATCAAGCGCAGGTGGTCAAGAATGCTCAGGCCATGACCCGGGTGATGATGGAGCGTGGCATCAAGATTGTGTCTGATGGCACCGAGGATCATCTGTTCCTGGTGGACCTGATCGGCAAGGAATATACCGGTAAGGATGCAGAAGCGGCACTGGGCAGCGCCTTCATTACCGTGAACAAGAACGCGGTGCCGAATGATCCCCGTTCGCCATTTGTAACCAGTGGCCTGCGCCTTGGTACCCCGGCGATAACCCGCCGTGGCTTCTCCGAGCAGGATGCTGCGGAACTGGCTGGCTGGATCTGCGATGTCCTCGAAAACATCAATGATGAGCAGGTTATCGCTTCAGTGAAGGCAAAGGTACAGGCAATCTGTTCTCGTTTGCCGGTATACGCTCGTTAATAAGGCAAGAAGATGATTGGCCTGAAGAATACTTCAGGCCTCTTTAATTGTGTGTTATCTAACACTTGATGCTTAAAAGTCAATCAATTACCTGCTATCAACAATAGCGATTTCAGTGGTTGCTAGCGCGTTGAAACTGTTTGAAGTCTCGCTAGTCACGGCATGGGTCGGTTAGCCCGTTGAATCCATCTGTATATTCGCGTTAATAAGCCAAATAGAAAGGCCGGCAGTGGGGCGTGTTGGCTAAAAAGTTCTGTTGTAATGGCTTTTTTTGCTGGCAATTCACTCAGACTTGTATCTTGTTGCTGCTAACCGTTAGTATCACATTCACACCCCTGTAAACGGTCAACAGATCAGCACTATGCATTGCCCCTTTTGCAACGCCGATGACACCAAGGTGATTGACTCCCGACTGGTTGCCGAAGGCACCCAGGTGCGCAGGCGCCGTGAATGCCTGACCTGTTCCGAGCGCTTCACTACTTATGAAAGTGCTGAGCTGGTCATGCCTCGTATTGTCAAGCAGGACGGTTCCCGTGAGCCGTTTGATGAAGAGAAACTCAGGGCCGGGCTGCTGCGGGCACTGGAGAAACGGCCGGTCAGTACAGAACGCATAGAAGAAGCGATCAGCCGGATTGAGCATCGCCTGCGCGCCACCGGTGAGCGGGAAATCAATTCACGTATGGTGGGTGAGGAAGTGATGTCTGCGCTGCAGGAGCTGGATGAAGTGGCCTATATCCGGTTTGCTTCGGTGTATCGCCGGTTTCAGGATCTGACCGAGTTTCGGGAAGAGATTGACCGACTGGAAAAAGAGCCCGGTACCCAGCATCGCCAGGTGGAAAAAGAACGTTAAGATCTCAAGTTACGCACAAGACTGAAAATACGGCATTATTGCCGGTATGAAACACGATCTGATTGAGCTGTACTCTGACTACCTTCTGTCCTCTTTTGGCAAAACAACCGCAACCGGTTTGTC
>MUIA01000418.1 GCA_002084115.1 Oceanospirillales bacterium LUC14_002_19_P2
TGGAGGCATTGGATTTCAGGGTCTTATGGAATACCTCAACTTTCCACCGTTTCTTGTAGATCGTTTTGAGGTTTTTGGCGTCACAGTCCAGATCGCTGCATACCAGATAGAGAATGCCTGTGCCGCCAACCTGTAAAAGCACCAAAAAAACGCCTGTGCAAGCACAGGCGTTTTTACATCACAGGTGTGATCGAAAACGATTACTCGGCTTCGATGAATACCTTGACGCTGGATGCTACGTCGGAGTGCAGCTGTACAGCGATGTCGTATTCGCCAACCATACGGATAGGACCGGTAGGCATACGAACTTCGCTCTTGGCCACTTCAACGCCGGCAGAAGTGATGGCGTCAGCCAGATCACGGGTGCCGATGGAGCCGAACAGCTTGCCTTCATCACCAGCCTTGGCAGTGATGGTCAGCTCGATTTCAGCCAGGGAAGCAGCACGCTTCTCGGCTTCAGCCAGCTTGGCGGCAGCCGCCTTTTCCAGTTCTGCACGACGTGCATCAAAATCAGCAATGTTAGCCTTGGTAGCAGGCACAGCCTTGCCGAAAGGAATCAGGAAGTTACGACCGTAGCCGGCCTTGACCTTAACCTGAGTACCCAGATCGCCCAGATTGGCGATTTTTTCCAGAAGAATAACTTCCATCTCGCTTACCTCTTAATCTACCTTGAACCTGTTGAACAGTGCATCGATTTAACCTTGCATCCTGTTTTCGAGGCGTCCCCGAAAGTCCAACAGGCTGTCAAGGCAGGCTAGCAATACAACCACAGGGTAAAATGCGAGCAGCAGCACATAAAACGGCAGCAGCCAGGCCTTGCCAAATCCACGCAGCCCCGCGAGACCATGCATCAGCGCAATACCTGCAACCAGTAATGGCATCAGCAGGACTGGCTGTATCGCGGCGGTGACCAGGCTGGTGCTGGACATGGCAAGAAGCCACAGTCCCAACAATACAACGGTCACCATCGGTGTCAGGCGCAGGCGATGAAACTCTGTCCTGAAACCGCCGGGATTATAGAGCATGGCCTGCCAGCCGCGGGCCAGCATCAACGCCAATACGGCTCCGCCGGCAATAATGAAGCTGGCTGTCCGGACAAAGCTGGTTTCCAGCAGTGTCAGGATCTGTTCCTGGCTGAGATTGGCGCCCTCGGGAAACAGTGTCTCGAGGTTCGGGCCATACAGCTGCCGCAGAATGTCCATGGCATGGGCAACCTGCGGTGCGTAATAATCGCTGATAACCAGTGCCATCAGGGCACCGGCCGGTACCAGCGTCATCAACGCAACGGGCCACGAAGCCGTTCGGCGCAGACTGTAGGCCATGGCCATGGTGCCGACCAGGCAGAACAGCGCCGAGGGTTGCCCCATCCAGGCCCAGGCGCCGGCCGGTAACAGAGCCCAGATAAAGACCTGGAGCCCGTCATGCCAGCCACGGCGCAGGGTTACCAATGCTACTGCTGCTGCACTCAACCAGAACATCATCGGTACAGCACAGGCGATCACTGCCACGGCAATGGCAGCGGCCCGTCCCCGCATGATCAGTTCTGCTAAAGCGCGCATACGTCCCCCCATGGGATTAATCCCGCCCGAACAACGGGCGATGAACCCGCTTAGTGGCGATCAGTGTACGGCAGCAGCGCGATGTAGCGCGCACGCTTGATCGCAGTGGCCAGCTGGCGCTGGTAGCGAGCCTTGGTACCGGTGATGCGGCTGGGTACAATCTTGCCGGTTTCGGTAACATACGCCTTCAGGGTGTTCAGGTCCTTGTAATCAATTTCCTGTACGCCTTCAGCGGTAAAACGGCAGAATTTCCGACGGCGGAAGTAACGTGCCATAACGACGTCTCCTCAAATGGTTCTTTTCAGAACGTTATTCGTAACGGTGTGATAACCCGCGACGGATTACTCAGCGGACTCTTCAGAAGCAGGAGCAGCAGGTGCTTCAGCGGCTTCTTCGGTACGCTCACGACGGTCTTCACGACGCTCACTACGATCTTCGCGACGGTCGTCACGACGCTCTTCTTGCTGCATCATGATAGACTGTTCGGTGATCGCTTCGTTACGACGGATAACCATGTTACGGAGAACGGCGTCGTTGAAACGGAAGGTGTTTTCCAGTTCAGCCAGTACGTCGTTGCCGCATTCGATGTTCAGCATGACGTAGTGAGCTTTGTGGATCTTGTTGATTGGGTAAGCCAGTTGACGGCGGCCCCAGTCTTCCAGGCGGTGGATGGTACCGTTGCCTTCAGCGATGACCTTCTTGTAACGGTCGATCATGGCAGGTACTTGTTCACTCTGGTCCGGATGTACCAGAAATACGATTTCGTAATGACGCATTGTAGCTCCTTACGGGTTAAACAGCCTTCCAGAAGCCGGGACAAGCCCGATTCCGGTAAGGCAAGGAGTTGGAACCAGACTAAACGCCAGTTCCGGACTTCATAGAAGAATCGCGCATTCTAGAGAAGGTCTCGCTGTCACGCAATAGGTGAATGGTTGATTTTTAACCAGACTCATCCCGTATTTATGGAGGCAGAGACACTGTTTGTTTCGGTTCTTCACGGGTAAGACGGCGAGGCTGTCAAAACGAAAAGATAAAATAATGTTCTTCCCGCCATAAAACGCCACCGAAAATAGCGAAAAATAATGAACCCATGGAACTCAGGACGCCGAGATACACCACCTTGACGTTGATATGGTTGTCTATCAGTGCTTTATCGTGCAGCTGTGATTTGATGGTGATCCAGGCAATCATTGCGATGGCAACTCCCTGAATGCCAAAACCGATTAGACACGTGAAAAATGCGCGCTCAAGAATACCCGTTAATATACTGGTAATTAGTATGTTCTCATTAAACGGTTTTTTCTCAAGATTGGTGATCAGTGCCAGCAATATATAGAAGAGATAGGATCCCAGGCTTGCGAGGAGGCAGGAGACAATGATGAGCCCCATCATCCAGGGTTCAACGATAAATTCCATACCTAAAACGTCCCTCCGACGTGTAAGTGGGCTTTTTATACGGTTATGAGGTGGCGAAGATGTATCAGAAAGTCACGGGTGATTGTCTTCCCACTGTGTCAGGATAGTTGTCCCGCTGGGTGCTCTCTCTGATTAATACGCAGATACTGGCTCTCCAAGCCTGTTTTCACAGGTTATTCGTTCCCATAGCTGATCCCAGCGTCCTTTTGTCTCTGTCAGTGCCCGCATGCCAAGCACAA
>MUIA01000403.1 GCA_002084115.1 Oceanospirillales bacterium LUC14_002_19_P2
ATTGATGCTGATCTGGATGCCGTCAGTAAGCGGATTATGGGACTGTTGGCCGAGGTGCATTCGTAATGGCTGACAGGTATCAAGCGTATCCGGAATATAAGGATTCTGGGGTAGAGTGGTTGGGGGATCTACCAGCACACTGGGGTGTAAAAAAGCTTAAATATTTGATAAAAAAGCTGGATTCAGGTGTCAGTGTTAATGCAGATTCAGAACCTGCAAACAGTAATGAAATTGGCGTATTAAAAACTAGTTGTGTCTACACAAAAGCATTCCGATCTGAAGAAAATAAAAAAGTAATTGAGGAAGAGTTAAAGCGGGTTAGTTGTAGAGTAAAAAAAGGACAACTGATCATTAGCCGAATGAATACGCCGGAACTGGTTGGAGCATGCGCCCCTGTTCTCCATGAATATGACAATCTGTACCTACCTGATCGATTATGGCAGACGGAGTTTTATTCTGCTGGTGATCATGATGCTCACTATGTTCACTCAGTGTCATTACTCCAAGGGTTTCGTGATCAAATAAAGATGGTTGCTGCGGGAACCAGCAGTAGTATGCAGAATATTGCTAAAGAAGATTTCTTGGGAATATATATACCTCACCCATCGGCACGTGAAAAACAGCATATTCGACAATTCCTCGACCACGAAACCGCCAAAATCGACACCCTGATCGAAGAGCAGCAATCCCTGATCCGGCTGCTGAAAGAAAAACGACAGGCGGTGATCAGTCATGCCGTCACCAAAGGTTTGAACCCCAATGCACCGATGAAGGATTCCGGTGTGGAGTGGCTGGGGGAAGTGCCGGGGCATTGGGGCGTTTCTGCTCTTGGTTATTATTCGAATTTGAACACAGGCGCTACTCCTGAGCGGTCTCAGTCGAGATATTGGTTGGGCGATATACCGTGGATAAAAACAGGTGAAGTTAAATACGACACTATATATAAAACGGAAGAGTGCATCAGTGAAGAGGCTCTACAAGAATCATCTGTTCAACTTTCCCCTCCAGGCACTTTGTTAATGGCCATGTATGGCCAAGGTGTAACCAGAGGTAGGGTGGCCATATTGGGAGTGTCTGCGACATATAATCAAGCTTGTGTTGCGATTTCTCCGAACAAACACGTTAGCAGTGAGTTCCTGCGGTTCTATTTCATGGCTGCTTACCATGCTATTAGGGATGGTGGTAACGAAACGAGTCAGATGAACCTTAATGCAGATATTGTGGGTAAGTTCAAAGTTACAATCCCACTTAAGAAAGAGCAGGCCGATATTGTGGCTTTTTTGGAAAGAGAATTGGTTCAATACGATGTATTAATTGAGGAAGCAAATACAGCAATAGAACTCAGTAAAGAACGACGCACAGCCCTAATCTCCGCCGCAGTCACCGGTAAAATCGATGTCCGTCACTGGGCAGCCCCAGCAACAGAACAAAAACAAGAAGCAGTAGAGGACATGTAATGAGCAAGGATGCCAGTGTAGAAGCCGTCTTCCAGAATGACATCATCGCCCAGATGCAGGCCAATGGCTGGCAGCTGGGTACGGGGGATCAGTACGACCGGGAAACCGCCCTGTATACCAGCGATGTGCTGGCTTTTGTGCAGGAAACCCAGCCGAAGGAATGGGCCAAGTTCTGCAAGGTGTTCCCGAACGATTCGGAACAGCACTTTATCAGTCACCTGGTCACCCAGCTAAAGAAGGCTGACCCCAACGCCATTGATAAAGACCTTCGCAGTTACGGCACCCTGGGCGTGCTGCGCCACGGGCTGAAGATTCGCAATGCCCGTTTCTCGCTGTGTCAGTTTATGCCGGAGCATTCGCTGAACCCGGAGACGCTGGCGCGCTATCAACAGAACCGTTGTCGGATAGTGCCGGAGCTGGTGTACAGCCCCTATGCCACGGCAGAGCATCTTGCTGCCACCGGAAAAAAGGCGAAAGCCTGGCGCATTGATCTGGTGCTGTTTGTGAACGGTCTGCCGGTGGCTACGCTGGAGCTGAAGTCAGAGTTTAAACAGTCCGTCGATAACGCCATTCGCCAGTACAAAACCACCCGCCTGCCGAAAGATCCGGAAACCAAAAAGCCGGAGCCGCTGCTCACCTTCAAGCGGGGTGCGCTGGTGCATTTTGCCGTGAGCCAGTATGAAGTGCATATGGCCACCAAACTGGCGGGCGGCAGTACCTACTTTCTGCCGTTTAACAAAGGGACGGCGGAAGGCGGTGCCGGGAATGATGTGCCTGACGATGCGAACCGCTATGCGACAGACTACCTGTGGAACGAGGTGCTGACGCCCGATAACCTGCTGAACATTATCGGCCGGTTTGTGCACCTGGAGATTAAAGAGGTTGAAGACTGGGAAGGCCGGAAGTCGAAGAAGGAAACCCTGATATTTCCCCGTTATCATCAGTGGGATGTGGTCAACCGCTTGGTGGATGCCGCCAGACGTGAGGGCACCGGCAACAAGTACCTGGTGCAGCACAGCGCCGGTTCCGGTAAGTCCAACTCCATCGCCTGGACGGCCCACCAGCTTTCCACCCTGTACGATAACGACGGCAACAAGACGTTCAACTCCATTATCGTGGTCACCGACCGCACGGTGCTGGATGACCAGTTGCAGGACACCATTTATCAGTTTGAACACGCCGACGGCGTGGTGGGCCGGATCAATAACAAGGAAGGCGACGGGTCCAAATCCGAGAAGCTGGCAGCGGCGCTGGAAAACGCCCAGCCGATTATTATCGTTACCATTCAAACCTTCCCCCATGTACTGGCGGCCATCAAGAACAGCACCCGCCTGAAGGAACGCTGTTACGGCGTGATTGCCGATGAGGCGCACTCGTCGCAAACCGGCTCGACCGCCCGACAGTTGAAGGAAGTGTTGATGCTGGATGGCTCTTCTGAAAAGCATGAGGCGGCGGATGACGATAAACCCGTCTCGTCCGAGGATATTCTGGATGCAACGATTGCCGCTCGCAAAGGCAGCAGCAATCTGAATTACTACGCTTTCACGGCAACCCCCAAGGCGAAGACGCTGGAACTGTTTGGCCGACTGCCGGACCCGACACAACCCGCTTCAGAAAAAAACCTGCCGGAAGCTTTTCATGTGTACTCCATGCGTCAGGCCATTGAGGAAGGCTTTATTCTCGATGTGCTGAAGAACTACACCAACTACCAGGTGGCGTATCAGCTCGCCCAGAAGATTGAAGCCGCCGATGAAGAG
>MUIA01000291.1 GCA_002084115.1 Oceanospirillales bacterium LUC14_002_19_P2
CAAACCGGTTGCGGTTGTTTTGCCAAAAGAGGACAGAAGGTAGTCAGAGTACAGCTCAATCAGATCGTGTTTCATACCGGCAATAATGCCGTATTTTCAGTCTTGTGCGTAACTTGAGTAACTTCATATAACATTAAGTGTATTGACGGACTGCAAACGGTAAAATAACAGCAAGCAGCGGGAATTTTTTAGATTCTCTGCTGCTTTTTAGCTTGAGTCAGGGTCATGGTCTTTTTTCTCTCCCGCTATATTCTTGGGTAGTGCTTTAATGAGTCGTTGCAATACTTGCTGGTGCTGTGTCTTTGTCCTGTGAGATTTTCAGGAATCGACGTTGCACGAAAATCAGAGTGAAACATTGAGCAATACACAATGCAATCCAGAATCCGGTGGGACCCTGGGCAGGTAGCAACCAGTCCTTCAATGCCAAAACGGAACCCAGTGGCAATGCAATTGCCCATAATGATGAGAGAACAATCATCATAGAGGTGCGCGTATCTTTGTAGCCTCTCAGTGCTGCATTTGTAGTCCCCTGCAGACTGTCGACGATATGGTATAGCGCGACCAGTGGTAGCAGTTGGCTGGCCAGCGCAATGATCCGTATGTCATTGGTATAGAGTGCTGCGATCCTTGCCCGGTTGCCATAGATAATCAATGCAATGCATACCGCCGCAGAGAGAGCCATCAAAATACCGGTTTGCGCGCTGAAGCGAGCCTGTCTCTGGTTTCCGGCACCAATCGCCTGTCCCACCCGAATACTCGTTGCAATGCCAATACCGGATATCAATCCCATGGGAGGAGTCGATAGATTAAAGGCGATTTGATGTGCACCCAGCACAGTATCACCGGACGGTGTCAGCAGCAGCGTGATCAGGGTAAAGGCCAGAAACTGAAAAAACAGCATACAGCCGACCGGCGTGCCGACCTTGAATAACGAATACAGTGTATCTCTGTGGAGTGGTGCGAGACGGCTTAAAGGGCTGGTCTGCTGCAGTTGAGGATTCAAGGTGATGTATATCAGCATAAATAATGGCGCCAGCCACATGATCAGTGCCGTGGCATAGCCGCAACCGATTCCACCCAAGGCCGGCAGACCCAGTTTGCCGTAAATCATGACGTAGTTGAATGGAATGTTCAGCGCCAGACTGAGAAGCTGAATAGCCATGACTGGACGGGAGTATGCCTGTCCTTCCAGGTAGCCTCGCAGTAATTGATTAAGGGCAACGGCAGGCATGCCCCAGGCAATAGCGTGCAGGTAGCCTGTGGCAATCTCCCCTGGTTTCAGGATTCAGACCCGTGTAAGTCAGTAGTGGGGGACTAAGGTATACCAACACCAATCCCGGTACACCGAAGAGCAGTGACAGACGGAATCCCTGGTGTACAAGATCAGGAATTTTACTGTGCTGCCCGGCTCCTACCAGATGTGCGACAAAGGCTGTCATGCACATCAGCAGGCCGACCAAAAAGACATTGATCGGAATCCAGACCGTAAAGCCGACGGCGACTGCCGCGAGATCGCCTGCACTGTAATGACCCGCCATCAGGGTATCAACCAGACCGGCCAGGCACATGACCAGCTGCGCTGCCGCCAGAGGCAGCGCCAGACGTAAAAGGGTACGGGCTTCACGCCATACCATAGAAAAGGGTTTTTGCATGAAATAGCAACCTGCAGGCTCAGAAGAACCTGTGCATTAATGTATTTATGGAAATGGTGTATCCGGCGTTTTGTTCCGGACGTTATGCAATGAATTCAGGCTGGCTAATAGATGGTGGGCTGAGGCCATGCGGTACAGACAAGCGAAGCTAGCATGGTGGCATGGTGCATCAGGCGATTGATGTTGCTGCGGAAACGTCTGGTCATGCCAAGTCGGTGATGTGTGAACGATAGAAAGCGTATTGGAATATCCCGGGTATTTTATAGCAGGTGCTGAGGGGACAATATAGGGATGTTTCTCCATGACTGCCTAATCGCAGTGTTTGATGCCAAAAATACCCAGAACTCTCGTTCTTGTTTCTGGTCAAATATTGAGTAAACGCCCTATTTAAGACACGGTATTGCTTGCGATGCAAACGCCATTCTGAAAAGCGTTAGCCACACTGACAAGGAGGTTAGTATTGATAATATGGCATTCCGACAATCAGTGCTTGTCCTCAATCTGCTTGCGCCCCCTATCTGCGCGATTAAGCATTTAACCTGTCAGATTTTAGTAAAACCGTGCCTTGTGGATGTTTTGATATGCTGGCTTTCTGGTAGACTCTTGTCCCCAAATTCTTATATTGGTGACCTGGGCTATGCTTCAGGTTGGTTTGAACCCCATCGAAATCCTGGAAATCTTCTATGTCTGCTCGCAGTCTAAGCCGGTGCGCGCTGGTTTGTTTCCTTTCAACCGTTTTCCTGCTTGGCGGCTGCCAGGCGCTGCAAACCGGTAGCCAAAGTACCGGCACCACTCCGAGCAGTGAACAGCAACACCCCTCTGCCAAAAAAACTGAACAAAAGCCCGACGCCCCCAAGTGCGACCCCCGCGTTATTACCCGTACAGAAGTCGTTTACAAACCCGTTGAAATTGGTAACAAGCTGGTGATCGGTGCGGTTGAGCAGGCCTCGTTTGAAAACCTGGGCTTGACCATGGAAGCACGCATCGATACCGGTGCGACGACCTCGTCGTTGGGGGCTGCGGATATTCGTTTATTTGAGCGGGATGGTCGCCAGTGGGTCAGCTTCCGTCTCAACGGTGAGCAGAAGGATAAAGACAGTCTGGTGGTAGAACGCCAGATGGTTCGTAATGTGATGATCAAGCGGCATGGCAAAGAGTCACAGCAGCGGCCTGTGGTCAAACTCAAGGTGCGTATTGGCAAGATTGAGCAGATGGCTGAATTCACCCTGACAGATCGCAGTCAGTTTGAGTTCCCGGTGCTGGTGGGGCGCAATATCCTGACCGACATGGCCATTGTGGATGTCAGCCACGAATACCTGGTTTCCAAAAAGAAGATTGCCGATGGTAAGCAGCCATGAGTAATAAAATGCAGATGCGGCTGGTCGTGCTGGTATTAATTGCAATCGGCCTCGGCACAGCCATTTACAAGCATATGGCGCTGGGGTTTCCGATATTTCCGGGGGAGCGAACTAAAGTCTGGGAGGTTGAAGCCCAGATTGAATTCAAGGCCGAGGACGGGCCGGTCACGGTTTCTCTGGCCATGCCGGAACCTCATTCCCGTTTTTCGGTAGTGAATGATTTTTTTGCCTCGCCGGGCTATGGCTTCCGAAAAGTGGAAGATGGCGGCATTGAGCGGGCGGAATGGACCCGTCGTGAAGCATCCGGCAAGCAGGTGCTGTATTACAAGATCAAGGTGCATGACAATGGTCGGAAGAGAGATGTTGATGCAACGGAGTCCGCCCCCGGCCATATGGCAGCAGAACCGCCGGGGCTTTATCTGCCTGAACTCGAAGGCGCCAGCCGTGTAGCAGCGATCGGTTTGCTGAAAGATGTCAAACAGCACTCCTCGAACGATACCAGTATGGCCAGCCTGCTGGTGCAGCAGTTGAATCAGCCGGATGCCAACCCCAACGTGAAAATTCTGCTGGACTCGGTTCGGCATCGGGAGTCCCGGGCCGTGCTGCTCATGCAGTTGCTGCGCCTGATGGACAAACCGGTGCGTCTGGTACGGGGCGTTTACCTGGAAAGTGGTCGTCGCAAGCAACCACTGGTGGAAATGGTGGAAGTCCTGACCACCAAGGGCTGGACCATGGTTGATCCGGAGTCTGGCCATGTGGGGGTGCCGAATAACTTCCTGCCCTGGCAGCGTGGTGGGGTTTCCCTGCTGGATGTCACCGGTGGTTATGATTCCCGGGTCAACTTCTCAGTGATCTCCCGTACGGTGCCGGTCAGCGATATGGCGATCCGGGAAGGCAAGATGGAGCATGCCGCACTGGTGGATTTCTCGCTCTACAGTCTTCCGATTGAAGAGCAGAATGCTTATCGCTACATCCTGCTGGTACCGATTGGTACGTTGATTGTCGTGATGATGCGTATTCTGGTTGGCCTGAAGACCAGTGGTACCTTCATGCCGGTACTGATGGCACTGGCTTTCCTGCAGACCAAGCTGCTGCCAGGGCTGGTGATTTTCCTCACGATTGTCTCTATCGGCCTGTGGATACGTTTTATTCTCAGTCGACTTAACCTGTTGCTGGTGGCGCGAATATCGGCCGTGGTGATAGTGGTGGTGGGCATCATGGCCGGCATGAGTATCCTGAGTTACAAGATGGGGATACGGCAGGCGATGTCGGTCACCTTCTTCCCGATGATCATCCTGGCCTGGACCATTGAGCGGATGTCCATTCTGTGGGAAGAACAGGGGCCTCGGGACGTATTGGTCAGCGGCGGCGGCAGCCTGCTGGTGGCGATTATCAGCTATTTCGCCATGACCAACCGATTTATTGAACATCTGACGTTCAACTTCCCGGAATTACTGCTGGTTGTGCTGGGCGTAACCCTGCTGCTGGGACAGTATACCGGATACCGGTTGCTCGAATTACGTCGTTTCAAACCTCTGATCGAGAGTTGAGCCATGGGTGTGCTAGCGTTTCTCAAGCGGCGAAAGGCGTTACGTGAGCTCGGCATACTGGGGATGAACCAGCGTAACCATGCCTATATCGGTCGCTATAATCCGCGGTTCCGTTTCCCGTTGGTGGATAACAAACTGTCAAGCAAGACCCTGGCCATTCAGGCCGGGGTGGCGGTGCCGCGATTGATCGATGTGGTAACGACACAGCATGACATCGTCCGACTGAAGCCGGAGCTGGACCGGCTGGGCGATTTTGTGATCAAGCCGGCCAAAGGCAGTGGTGGCAAGGGGATTCTTGTCATTGTCGGCAAGGATGGTGAGCACTACGTCAAAGCCAGTGGTGAGCTGCTGACGTTTAATGATGTTGAGCGTCACATGTCGAATATTCTGGGAGGCCTGTACAGTCTGGGTGGCAACAGTGATGTTGCCATGATTGAGGCACTGATCCGTGCGGATGATGTGTTCGATGACTACAGCTGTGAAGGGGTACCGGATATCCGCACGATCGTATTCAAAGGGTTTCCGGTGATGGCCATGCTGCGGCTGGCGACACGTGCCTCGGACGGCAAGGCCAACCTGCACCAGGGTGCGGTGGGGGTTGGACTGGATATCGCCACGGGTCAGTGGTTGCGGGCCGTTCAGTTTGACCGTCCAGTGACACACCATCCCGATACAGGTCATGCCTTCGCAGGACTTACTGTCCCGCACTGGCATTGTAACCTCGAGTTGGCTGCGGCCTGCTATGACATGGCTGGACTCGGCTACCTTGGTGTGGACATGGTGCTGGACAAGGATCATGGCCCCCTGATCCTTGAGTTAAACGCCAGGCCTGGCCTGGCAATCCAGATTGCGAACGGGGTCGGTCTGCTGCCACGGTTGCAGCAGATTGAAGCCTTGGGGGATGTGAAAATGTCCGTTGAGGATCGTGTGGCCTACAGTATCCAGCATTTTGGTATGCGGAAAGTTGTGGCGGAAGTCGCTGTTGGGCAGGATGTTGCGGTGGCTCCATAGTCACTTTTGAGGGATCGGTCATTGCTGGATACAGTGGTGACCATCTGTTCTGCACGGGTAGTGAGGCCTTCTATGTGTTCTTTTGGTGTTCCTGCCCCGAAGGAGATGTCCGATTACCTCTGGTAACGTGCATTCAACCCTATAGCGATGTTGGGCATCGATAAATCCACGCCAGCATAACTGGATTCTCGTCTATTCTGTTCTCAGTCCTGTTCTCAGCCGTCCGATTTTTTAAGTATGACTGACTCCTGCTGTCTTCTTCGCCAGCCCATTGTCCTGAAGACGGGGGCTAAGTGTGTCAGGGGGAGTAGATTTCAATGTTGACATGCCGCCGAACCGCCTTGGGTCGAATGCCGGTGCGTGAGGTGTAATGCAGAATGTCACTGGCCTCTGTCGTGATGAATGTGAAGTTCCCGCTGAGCGTGCTAATAGCGCTGCTGATACCTTTCTGTTCAGGACGGTGGGTGGATATTGAGAGTCAGGCGCAGATTTATACGCTGAGCATCGCGATCAAGGACATACTGGTTTTCTGTCTTCCTTTTGTGGTCATGAGCTTTGTCACTGCCTGCATCATGTTGCTTCGGTGGCAGACTCTGGTATGCCTGATGCTGCTGATCGGGGCTGTTGTTATATCCAACATGATGGCCTTGTGGCTTGGGTATGCTGTCAGTACTTTACTGATACCCGTTATTGACTACCCTTGGGATGGTAATGCTCAGGGGCAAGAGGGCGCGTTGTGTAGTTTGTGGCGCATTCATTTGCCGGTGTTGCTGACGCATAAGCAGGCGCTTGTGGTCGGCTTTGTCGTCGGGATTATTCTGAATATACGCTGCCATCCAACACTGCGGTATGTGGTTTTATTGGCAGAGGATGTTTCCGCATTCTTTCTCCGCTATATCTGTATCCCTCTATTTCCATTTCTGGTACTTGGTTTTTCGTTCAAACTGCAGGCAGATTTTGTTCAGCAGGATGTACCCTTTATCTTTGGTTCAACATTCTGGTTGATCATGCTGCTGCAAATGGCTGTCATTTTGCTCTATTTCTTGATGGCTGCAGGATTTTCATGGAGGAAAGCAAGATTTTATCTCTGGCGGTTATTTCCGGCGGCTGTCAGTGCTATCGGTACTTCTTCCAGTCTTTATTCCATGCCGG
>MUIA01000205.1 GCA_002084115.1 Oceanospirillales bacterium LUC14_002_19_P2
TTAACGGGGTAATCAAACGCATTATCTATAAAGCGTGTGGGTACAATGACCTGGATTACCTTTATCTGAAAATAAGACAGGAGGCTCTGAAATGATCCGCCAACCTGGAAAAGGGCCCCTTTTCCAATGATTCATTACCAATCGTGTCTGAATCCCTGGCCTGTTCTATCAGTGTGCGCAGACGCTGACCGAACGCGGCAGCCATGGCATCGGTCGATTCAACATTATTGTCCCCGGTATAGATGCCTTCCGCTCCACCAACCATGGTAGACAACAAGAGGTAAGCCATCGTCAACTGTTCCATTTCCACACTGAGCTGCAGCAAGCGTATGCGTAACGGCTCCTCCTCGTACAGAGCCAGTACTTTGGTTTCAATGGCATCCAGCAGTTCGATCATATCGTCACGTCTTTTGTTGATATCAACGATCGCATAGGCATTGGTATAGCCGTTGTCCTGAATATCATTGGCCAGTGCATGCTCTTTGAAGCGGGGCCAAAATGCTTTCAGCGTCTGCATATCTTCGGCAATGACAGAGTCTTCCTTCACCTCCAGCGTTTCAAGAAGGGCTTCGGCATCCGCAAGTTTCTCATCCAAGCGATCTATCGCCGGCTGATCACCGGCTTCCAGCGTAATAATGTGAAAGGCACTGACGATATGAAACACATGCCGTTTCATGGCATAAACATCATCCTGAGTAACGCCCCAGGCAAGCGACCCTTGAAACAGCAGCAGAAACGGCACCAGCCATCGGAAAGACATGGTAAAACTCCTTTTTAACACAGACTTGTTATTATTTTTTGTATGCCAGCGCTCATGGCTTGCTGCAGAATACCATGAATGCTGAGCCGATTGTTTGACCGGCTTCCCGTTATAACCCGCTATTCAGGCAAAGCCGGCTCAGCGACTTCCACCGGTTCTGCCGCCTCAATACCGGTCAACCGCCGTATCCTTTGAGCTGCGGCCAGTACAACGGCCTCACCTTCGGCTATCGCGTCCACCGAACGACTGAAGTCGAACATGCCATATTCCGCCAACTGGGGGGTTAACAGGATATCCGGTGGATCCCCTGCCATTCGGCTCCGGGTGATACGATCCTGCATAATATGAATTGACGTTGCCATCACTTCCATAATGCCCGGCGCTTCCTGACGGGGCTTCTGCGGTCCGATGAGACCACTCAGTTTTTCGCGCCAGGCAGAAGCTTCTATCTCTTCCTGCCGCCGGAGCCTTGGGCGAACGAGGTGCGTATTCAGATCCACCGCAATTACAATATCCGCACCCATCGCACGGCAGAGAGAAACCGGTAGCGGGTTCACCAAGCCACCATCCAGCATCCAGGCGCCATCACGCAAAACAGGCGCAAATAAACCGGGAAATGTGCAGGACGCACGCACCGCTTCAAGGATGGAACCTTCACGGAGCCAGACTTCCTGCCCGGTTTCCATGTTGGTTGCTACCGCCGCATACGGCCGTTCAACATCCTCAATCAACGCATCACGGTCGTTTTCACGGAAAAACTGCAGCATCTTATCGCCGCGCACCAGACCACCGGACAGCGTCACATCCACCAGCCCCATGACATCACGCCAATGCAGTGAACAGACCCAATCCTCGAATTCATCCAGATACCCACAGGCATAGGCGGCGCCTACCAACGAACCGGCTGAACAACCTGTCACTATTTCTGGTTCAATACCCAGGGTGCGCAAGCCCTTGAGTACACCGATATGCGCCCAGCCCCTGGCAGACCCCGAACCCAGCGCAATACCTATTTTCCTGTTACCCACAACTTGTACTCCATCTCCGGACAAACAGGTTGCCTCATAATCAGAGTGTTTCCCTGAAATCACACTAAAACGACAGGTGTCGAATAAAAACAAAAACTGCCGTTTGCGAGTATGTGGAATTATACGTCCAACCAGACGGTGTAAGATGACAGACATTGTAAATTTGTCATCGATACACCCACTGGCCAACCGAGGTTACAAGACAATCAGATATCTTTTGGCTGTAGCAAAAGGGTCAGATGGCAGAAAGGCACTGAAACTCACGCAAAACAAAGTCATCGGTCATACCACTGAGGTAATCAATCAGCAGTCTCATGCGGTAATACCATTCCAGCTCCTGTTTTTCCTGGGAACTGTTGGCACTATCAGCAAGTTCAGTTGTGCGTCTTAAGTAGGCTTCCACATGCCGCTTTGGCAAGCGGTGGAACAACCGCTGTGAAATAAAGTAAGGACTGTGTTCCTTACGTACCATCGCGGCAATATCATCGGCGCTGATTTCAAGCAGTGGACGGTAGATTTCCAGCAGTCCCTTAAGCGCGGAATAGCCCCTCAATTCAGGGGTTTCCACTTCCTTACTGCTGAACACATGCTTGCGGGCCACCTGCTTGAGGGTTACCAGTGCCAGATGCTGCTCAGAACCGCCATCGATAAGGGGTTCATTCAGGCTACCAGCATAGATCTGCTCATGACACTCGATATACCGCTGTGCTGCATACGCAGCCAAATCATTCACCAGACGGGTACGGAAACGGGTAATGAAACCATGCGCGGTGATATCCGCTGTCATGGCATCCTCGATGATATCCGGCAGATACTGACTTTGCCCATGACATCGCTCAGTCCACTCTTCTTCAAGGAAGCTACGAAGTGTACTCAGCGTCAGGATGCCTTTATCAACAGCATCTTCCAGATCAGCAATGCAGTAAGAAATATCATCCGCCGCTTCCATGATATAGGTCAGGGGATAACGGTGGCCTTCAGCAATGCCCAGGTGTTGCCAGATATGCTGGATCAGTGGTTCTTCCGCATAGTAATAACTCGGCTTACGGTTGAGATAATCAAAGCCAAAGCCTTTGTTATCCCTGGGTTGATAGGCAGGCCGGGTATATTTGATCAGGGCTGCAATCTGGGAGCAGGTCAGGTTCAATTCCTGAAGGGTCGCAATGATACGAACACCCTGCGCATTGCCTTCAAACAGGCAAACATCCGGCAATAGCACCTCATTAAAGAGTGGACTGGTTTCTGCAGCATTACTCGCCTTCTCGTAGCAATGTCCGGCATGCTTTTTCATCCAGTCATTGATCGCGGCTTCCCCGAAATGACCAAATGGCGGATTACCTACGTCGTGCATGAGGCAGGACATTTCAACCAGGTTTACAAACGCGGTTTCAATACCTTCAAGCCCCAGCTCACTAAGCTGCCCCTGTTCTCGGAATGCGGCCAATATCCGACGCGCAATAAAACGCCCGGTTTGCTGCACTTCCAGTGAATGGGTCAGACGGCTGCGAACAGCGGCATTGGTTTCCAGTGGATAAACCTGGGTTTTCTGCTGTAAGCGCCGAATCGCCGAGGACTGGATGATACGCCCACGGTTGCTCTCCGTTTCCTCGACAACATCCCGGGCATCCGAGACTGAGCTGGGCCGAAGCCGTTCCGTTGTGATTTTGTTGCGATAGTCCATAGCAGGCGCCATACCGTGTCTGTCCGCAGGCTGAGATTGATCGTTTATCCAAGCATAACCGGTTCCCGTGCAGGTGTCGTCCGCCAGCCGGGTTCAACACCGGGTTACATGGTAAACTGTTGGGCTTTCACGTATCCGCCACGTACATGGGCAATGATCTTCCATGCGAGAACTCACTGAGCTGCGCGCCGAATTCCCCATTCTTCGGCAACGCGCCAACGGTTATCCCCTGATCTACCTGGATAATGCCGCTACCACCCAGAAACCTGAGGGTGTCATCAGCGCGGTCAACAATTATTACCGCGAAGCCAACGCAAATGTTCACCGGGCCTCTCATTTCCTGAGCGCCAGGGCAACCCATGCCTTTGAGGATGCCCGGGATACGGTTCGCCGTTTCCTCAATGCCGGCCATACCGATGAAATCATCTGGACCCGGGGCGCGACAGAGGCTATCAACCTGGTGGCACACAGCTGGGGACTCAGCACGTTAAAAGCCGGTGATGAAATCCTTATCTCGGCCATGGAACATCACGCGAATATTGTGCCCTGGCAGCAGGTCTGCCGGTTCACCGGCGCCAGCCTGAAAGTCATTCCCATCCATGCCAGTGGCGAACTGGACATGGCGGCCTTTCGGCAATTGCTCGGACCTCAAACGCGCCTGGTCAGTATCTGCCAGGTCTCCAATGCTATTGGCACCGTGAACCCCATTCCCGACATTATCAGGGAAGCGCATACCGTCGGAGCCCGTATACTGATTGATGGTTCTCAGGCCGTTGCTCACTTCCTTGTCGATATTCAGGCACTGGACTGTGATTTTTATGTATTCTCCGGCCACAAGGTCTACGGTCCCACGGGTATTGGCGTCCTGTATGGCAAACGTGACCTGTTGCAGGACATGCCGCCCTGGCAGACTGGCGGGGAAATGATAGAACGCATCAGTTTTGAAGGTACCACGTTCAATTCACCGCCCTTCAGGTTCGAGGCCGGTACCCCCAATGTTGTTGGCGCTCTTGGGCTGGCCGCTGCCATCAATTTTCTTGGTCAATGTGACCACAACAAGATTCAGGCCCATGAAAAATCCCTGCTAAAACAGGCGACAGAAGGCCTGAATACCATACCAGGCCTCCAGATCATCGGTACTGCGCCACAGAAAACGTCTGTCATTTCGTTTGTGATGGAAGGGCTGCATAACCAGGATATCGGGACACTACTTGATCAACAGGGTATTGCGGTACGAACGGGTCACCACTGCACCATGCCACTGATGTCTGTTCTGAACCTTTCGGGTACCGTCAGGGCATCCATTGCCCTCTATAACACCGAGACCGAAATCCAGAATTTTGTTGAAGCCGTAGCCGCCCTGCAAAAAGACAGCCTGTCATTCACGACAGAAACCGAACCTGCCACCACCGCGGCAACGACCATTCCGGATGCCTTTACCTACGAGTCTCCCCAAGTTGGCGATACGGGCAGCGTGATTGAAGAACTTCAGGTATTACGGGGCTGGCAGGAACGTTATCGTCACATCATGCTGCTGGGGAAAAAGCTGCCCGCGTTACCCGACCCAATGAAGCAGGAAGAAAACCGGCTCCATGGCTGTGAAAGCATAGTCTGGCTGCATCACTACTACGATGAAACGACCATGCGCCTCTATTTCGCCATCGACAGTGATGCCCGTATTGTCCGCGGACTGATTACCCTTATTCTGTCGGCGCTGAATGGCCGAACACCCGAGGAAATTGAAAACTTCGACATGGAAGCATGCTTTGACCAGCTGGGACTCATGCATCACCTGAGTCCATCCAGAGGCAACGGTATTCGGGCTATCGTGAAAGAAATCCAGCTGACAGCCCATCGCTACCGGTAGCGTTTTATTTCACGACCGTTGTTAACTTCTCGATAATCCGGGTAACAGCGACAAAACCAAACGTCGCTGTTACGACAGTCGCGGCACCAAAACCACTGGCACAGTCCATTTTCATGGAACCCGCAGCATCCGGTTTGGTCTGGCAGACAGAACCGTCCGGCTGCGGATAACGAGCCGCCTCCGTGGAAAAGACACATTCAACAGCAAAGCGTCGCTTGGGATTTTTAGAAAAATGATGAAAACGGCGCAGCTGATCCTTCACCTTGCGTGACAGCGGATCCTGGATCGTTTTGGTCAGGTCAGCCACCTGGATTTTCAGAGGATCAACCTGGCCACCCGCACCTCCAGTAGTGATGATCTTGATCTTGTTCCGCTTACAATGGGCAATTAACGCGGCCTTGGCCCGGAAGTTATCGATAGCATCCAGCACGTAGTCAAAGCGCATGTCGATCAATTCACCGACATTTTCCGGTGTCACAAAGTCATCCACAGTATGAACAACACACTCAGGATTAATCTGCCGAAGTCGTTCAGCCATCACCTCGGTCTTGTCCTGACCAATCGTATTGGCCAGTGCATGAATCTGACGGTTGGTATTGGTGACACAGATATCATCCAGATCAATCAGGGTAATCTCCCCAACCGCCGACCGGGCCAGAGCTTCTGCCGCCCAGGAACCGACACCGCCAATGCCGATCACACACACATGGGCACGACGCAGCCGCTCGGTCGCCTCAACGCCATACAGGCGGCGGGTTCCGCCGAAGCGCTGATCAAAGCTGTCTGAAGACATGAAAACAGAACTCGCAGGTATCAAAAGGCCGGCATTATATCAGGCAGAAACAGAATACGAGCCATCCGGGGATACACGGCTTGTCAGGATCGATTGGCCTGTCCAGCTGTTTTTTTCCGGGAATCCTGCAGATAAGGCGCCAGCAAAGCATTCCAGCTATTAGACAGCGCATCATATTCATCAATGCACAGTTCACGTCGATCCTGATCTATGTCGGCCTCTTCCATCAGATACGCATAGTTATCAGGATCGCTGCCATAAATATGACAAAGGGTTGTGTAATAACGCTGTGCATCGAGGCTGTGCTCATCCCAGAAATCAGGTTCGTCCAGCGTCTCGTAATCTTCACTTTCCAGGGCAAACATGTCTGCAGCCGTCAACGCGATTTCCTGACCATGTTCAAATCGCTCAATCAATAGCAGTGTTGCAAGACCGTCCGCTGCATCCTCCTCTTTCACCACCACTGGAAGTTTATTCACTCAAGTTACGCACAAGACTGAAAATACGGCATTATTGCCGGTATGAAACACGATCTGATTGAGCTGTACTCTGACTACCTTCTGTCCTCTTTTGGCAAAACAACCGCAACCGGT
>MUIA01000054.1 GCA_002084115.1 Oceanospirillales bacterium LUC14_002_19_P2
GAGGTGATCTGCATTGCCATGAAAAAGAGGTAGAGAATATATTGAGAGCAGCATAAGGTGCTATTGCAGAATAAGGTCATCGCCTATGCCACTGAATTGGGCTTTTGCAACAGCCTCTAAAGGCGATTCTATCCCGCTGCGGCACAATACACGGGCTGGTCAACAATGCCGGAGGCCAGTACCCCTCCCCCCTGGAAGCGATCAGCCAGAAAGGCTTTGACGCCGTTGTCAGCACCAACCTGACCGGTGGCTTTCTCATGGCCCGGGAAGTGTACAACCAAAGCATGAAAATGACTGGGGGCGCCATCGTCAACATTACCGCCGACAACTGGAACGGCATGCCGGGCATGGGACACTCAGGCGCCGCACGCGCCGGCATGGTAAATCTGACGAAAACCGCCGCCTTTGAATGGGGCCCCAATGGCGTTCGTGTCAATGCGGTTGCCCCGGGCTGGGTCGCCTCCAGCGGACTCGACACTTATGAAGGCCCAGTCAAAGCCATTATTCCGAAACTGAAAGACAGCGTGCCACTCAAACGACTAGCCACAGAATCAGAAATCAGTGCCGCCATCTGCTTCCTGCTCAGTGATGCCAGCGCCTTTATTAATGGCGAAACTATTCGTGTAGATGGCGGCGCACCGCTGGGCACCAGCCTCTGGCCGATGCAGACCAAGGCGAAAAACAACACGCCATTCAATGGTTTTCACCGAGCCGAAACACCAGATGTACTGACCACCTGCGAGGACGACTAATGCCGGCGATTGAATCCACCCTACAGCCATCCTCCCAGACTTTTCACAGTAACCGGGAAGCGATGGAATTCCATGTCACTGCATTCCGCGCGCTGGAAGCCTTGCCCAATCAAAAGGCGCTGGAGAAAAAAGCAAAATATGAGCAACGGGGTCAGCTGCTCCCGAGGGAAAGGCTGAATCTGTTGCTTGATCCCGGCAGCCCTTTTCTGGAACTGTCGACACTGGCTGGCTACAAGATGTATGGCGACCGCGACGGCAGCAGTGCCGGTGGTGGCTGTATTGCTGGCATTGGGTATGTATCCGGTGTCCGCTGTATGGTGGTGGATAACTTTGCGGTCAAAGGTGGCACTATCACCCCCATAGGCCTGGAGAAACGTCTGCGCCTGCAACAGAAACTCCCGACCGTTACCCTGGCCCAAAGCGGCGGTGCGGACCTGAATCATGCGACAGAAACCTTTGCCCCTGGCGGCAAAGGTTTCTATAATCAGGCACAGATGTCCGCCGCCGGTATTCCCCAAGTCACTGTCGTTCATGGCAGCGCAACTGCCGGAGGCGCCTACCAGCCAGCATTGTCTGACTACGTGGTCATGGTACGCAAGCAGGCCACCATGTATCTGGCCGGCCCACCACTGCTCAAAGCGGCGACCGGTGAAATCGCAACGGATGAAGAGCTGGGGGGGGGCAGAAATGCATACCCAGTCAGCCGGAACCGGTGAGTATCTGGCAGAAAATGATCAGGATGCCATCCGCATTGCTCGTGACATTATGGCTCTGCTGCCCTGGCATTCTCCTGTACAGCCTGAAGTCCGGCATACCGCCAGACAACCGAAATACCCCGTTGAAGAGCTGATGGGTATCATCCCGGCTGACCCCAAAACCCCCTATGATGTGGCAGAGGTTATTGCACGAATTAGTGACGATTCCGAGTTCCTCGCCTTCAAAAGCGAATATGACCAGCAAACCGTGTGCGGCCATCTCACGATTGAAGGGCACACCTGTGGACTGATAGGCAACAATGGTCCCATCACACCGGCGGGTGCCACCAAAGCTGCCCAGTTCATCCAGTTATGCGACCAAGCCAACATACCGATTCTGTTTCTTCACAATACAACAGGATTCATGGTCGGCACCGAAGTGGAACATAACGGCATCATCAAGCATGGCGCCAAAATGATCCAAGCTGTCGCTAATGCCCGTGTACCGAAAATCAGCCTGGTCATTGGCGGCTCCTATGGTGCCGGCAACTATGCCATGTGTGGCCGCGGGTTTGAGCCAGACTTCATTTTCGCCTGGCCCAACAGCGCCACTTCCGTTATGGGCGCCCAACAGGCTGGCAAAGTCCTTCGCATCGTTATGGAGGCGAAAATGGCACGCAGCGGACAACCGGCGGATCCTGCCATGCTGGACATGATGGAAAACAAAACAGCAGAACAGCTGGCCCAGGGTTCCACTGCACTGGCCTGCACGGCTCGCCTGTGGGACGACGGATTGATTGATCCCCGAGATACCCGCAAGGTGCTGGCCTATGTGCTGGACATCTGTCGTGAAAGTCGGCAACGGACACTCAACAGCAACAGTTTTGGCATCAGCCGTTTTTAAGCCAGACAGTCAGGTCAACAAGAACAACATCTAAGCAGGACAGGACGATGAAATTTACTGCGGAACATGAAGAACTTCGACGTACAGTCAAGGCGTTTGTCGACAACGAGATCAACCCCAACGCGGAAACCTGGGAAAATGAAGGCATCTTTCCGGCCCATGAGCTGTTTGGCAAACTGGGCAAACTCGGCCTGCTAGGCATTGCCAAACCGGAAGCCTGGGGCGGTATGGGACTGGACTACAGCTATCAGATGGTCTTTGCCGAAGAGCTTGGCCTGAGCCGTGCCGGTGGTGTCGCACTGGCCATTGGCGTCCAGACAGACATGGCAACACCGGCGCTGGCCCGCTTTGCAACGGATGACCTGAAAGAAGAGTTCCTGACGCCAGCCATCCGCGGTGAACAGGTCGCCTGTATTGGTGTAAGCGAACCCGGTGCCGGGTCGGATGTGGCTGGTCTCAAAACCTGGGCACGCAAGGACGGTGACGACTATGTCATCAATGGCACCAAGATGTGGATTACCAACGCCACACAGGCTGACTACATCTGTCTGCTGGCCAACACGTCAGACGACAAAGTTCATAAAAACAAGTCCCTGATCATCGTCCCGACCAATACCCCCGGCATTACCTTCTCCGACAAACTCAACAAGCTGGGCATGCGCAGCTCCGATACCGCCCAGATCTTTTTTGATGATGTCCGCGTTCCCCAGCGTTACCGGATTGGCGCCGAAGGCATGGGCTTTATGATGCAGATGCTGCAATTTCAGGAAGAACGGCTGTTCGGCGCCTCCATGGCCATCAAGGGGCTGGAGATGTGCATTAACGACACCATTGAGTATTGCCGCGAGCGTCGTACGTTCGGCCAGCCGTTGATCGACAACCAATATATCCATTTCTGCCTTGCCGAGATGCAGACCGAAGTAGAATCCCTGCGTGCACTGGTCTACCAGGCGACAGAAACCTATATCAATGGCAAAGACGTCACCCAGCTGGCCAGCATGGCCAAACTCAAGGCCGGACGCCTGTGCCGGGAAATACCCGACGGTTGCCTCCAGTTCTGGGGCGGCATGGGTTACATGTTTGAAAGCCAGATCAACCGCGCCTACCGGGACATGCGTCTGACCTCTATCGGCGGCGGAGCGGACGAGATCATGCTCGGCATTATCAGCAAACTCATGGGCACCCTTCCGGGCAAAAAGAAAGGTTGATAGGAGAATGGCCATGACATTACCGGTCTATGAGTACCTGCTGCTGGAACAGCGTGACCACGCGCTGTTCGTAACCTTCAATCGCCCTGAAGTCCGTAATGCCCTGAGTCTCGCCATGGTGCAGGAATTGATGTCCGTACTGGAGGCTGCCAGTACGGATACTACCCTGCGAGCCGTCATACTCCGAGGTAGCGGCGGCCATTTCTGTGCTGGCGGTGATATCAGAGATATGGCCAATGCCCGCGCGCGCCTTGGAAAAGACGACAATGATCCTTTCTACGCACTGAACCGGTGTTTTGGTCAGCTACTGGAAATGGCAGAGCAAGCCCCCCAGGTGATCGTTTGCATATTGGAAGGCACTGTCATGGGCGGTGGCTTTGGTCTGCCCTGTATATCCGATGTTGCCCTGGCGCATAGCGAGGCCCGTTTTGCCCTGCCAGAAACATCCCTGGGGATTCCACCCGCACAGATTGCCCCGTTCGTCGTCAAACGCATTGGACTGACCCAGGCGCGCCGCCTGGCCCTGCTGGGCGAATCATTAAGTGGTGACGAAGCGGCAAGACTTGGCATTGTCCATAGCGTATACAGCTCAACGGAGTCACTTGAGGAGGCACTTGCAAATACCCTGTCACGCATCAAACGATGCGCCCCCAAAGCCAATGCCGTCACCAAGCAGTTGATGCTAGCGGTTGGTAAAACCGACCTTGGCGTATTACTGGATGATGCCGCCAGAGCCTTTTCTGACGCAATCCAGGGTGACGAAGGGATTGAGGGAACGACGGCGTTTATGCAAAAACGCAAACCTGCGTGGGCGACAGAACGGGAGAGTGAAGCATGACTGTATTCACCAAAATACTGGTCGCCAACCGAGGTGAAATCGCGGTACGTGTCATACGCACCGCCAAAGCCCTTGGTTATCGAACGGTAGCCGTTTACAGCGAGGCTGACAGCCATTCACCGCATGTCACCATGGCTGACCAGGCTGTCTGTATTGGTCCGGCGGCTGTCGGGGAGTCCTATCTCCGTGCGGATAACATCCTCGAGGCTGCCAGACGCACTAGTGCAGATGCCATACACCCAGGCTACGGATTCCTGTCAGAAAATGCGGATTTTGCCCGCGCCTGTGTAGAAGCTGGTTTGGTCTTTATCGGTCCACGTCCGGACGCCATCGAATTGATGGGCTGTAAACGACAATCCAAAATTGCCATGCAGGCGGCAGGCGTTCCCTGCATTCCCGGCTATGAAGGCAATGATCAGGATAATGACACGCTTCAGAAAGCGGCCATGGCGATTGGCTTTCCCCTGATGATCAAGGCATCTGCCGGCGGTGGTGGCCGTGGTATGCGCCTGATTCATGATAAAAGCACATTGATCGAGTCCCTGGAACGCGCCCGCAGCGAAGCCGAAAACGCCTTTGGCAACGGCCAGCTGATTCTTGAAAAGGCCATTCTCCAACCCCGCCATGTGGAAATTCAGGTCTTTGCTGATCAACTGGGCAATACGGTTTACCTCGGGGAACGGGATTGCTCCATTCAGCGCAGACACCAGAAAGTGGTCGAGGAAGCCCCGTCACCGGCTGTGGATTCAAGCCTGATACAACGTATGGGCGAGGCGGCGGTTCGAGCGGGCACAACCTGCAACTATGTCGGCGCGGGTACCGTGGAATTCCTGCTGGACCAGAATGGCGATTTTTATTTCCTCGAAATGAATACCCGACTGCAGGTCGAACACCCTGTTACTGAGTTGATCACCGGTACCGATCTGGTCGCCTGGCAGCTGGATATTGCCGCCGGCAAGCCACTGCATTTGCAGCAGGACGACATTATCCTGAATGGCCACGCCATTGAAGTCCGACTTTATGCAGAAGATCCCGCCAGTAACTTTATGCCTCAGGCAGGCGCTATCCAACGCTGCCAACCCGTTGATGCGCCGGGTATCCGAACCGATGCAGGCATAGAAACGGGGGGGACCGTAACACCTCACTACGATCCGATGCTCGCCAAGATCATCGCCTGGGGACAGGATCGTGAAGAAGCACGGCGTCGTTTGGTATGCGCCATTGAAGATACCGTATTAGCGGGGCTCAAGAATAACCGCAGCTGGTTAGCTACCATTTTATCCCACCCGGCCTTTATCTGTGGTGAGGCCACCACGGCATTTCTTGAACAGTATGGCGATATGGTTGCAAAGACTGTGCAATCACCTTCTATGCCACTGTTAGAGATCGCTGCGGTTCTCATGCATGCTGATCACACCGAAACCCATGCATTAAGCGGCTGGCGCAGTACTGAAGCATCCAACAGAATCTGCACACTGGTCTGTGATGAGACTGAAACCCGCGTTGCCATCACCCAGAAAGATGCGCAGTACCTGGTGGATATTCAGGACAATCACTTCACGATTGCACTTCTGGGAACTCAAGGCCACAGCGTATCACTCAGCATTGATGGCGTCAGGGAAACCGTCACCTTCAGCAAACAGGCTGGCATACTCTATCTATCAACGGCGGCGGGTGACTATACCTTCCATGACCGCACCCTGATGCCGGCAAGCAGCTCAGACCAGTCCGGCGACGGACGCATCAAAGCCAGCATGGATGGTCTGATTGTCGATGTACTGGTCGAGACAGGACAAAACGTCAGCCGTTGCCAAACGGTCATGGTGCTGGAAGCCATGAAAATGGAACACCCTTTGAAAGCAGATTGCGACGGCACCCTCTGCTCGCTGGAAGTGGCATCCGGCGAACAGGTCCGCAGCCGTCAACTGCTGGCCACGATCGAACCGGATACCGCCGCCTGACCATGGACTACCGATAATGGAACAACGAACGACCACTTTGACCGACCCAGACAGCGCCCGGGGCAAGCTGCTGCAGGCTGCTGCCGAACTGTTCCGGACCAAGGGCTATGACCGTACCACGGTTCGTGATATTGCCAATGCGGTGGGCATTCTCTCCGACAGCATCTTTCATCATTTCAAGACCAAGGACGATATCCTCGGCGCAGTGATGGAGGAAAGCGTCAACAGCCTGCTGGTCGGCTAAGTTACCCCTTGTGGTTGGTAGCACCAATGTCCAATGATTTTCTCGAACATGCGTGCAGTCGTCAGCCTATGACGCTCTGTTAGAGCGCGCCGCCAAGCGAGGTAATGAGTCAT
>MUIA01000069.1 GCA_002084115.1 Oceanospirillales bacterium LUC14_002_19_P2
ATATTGTGGATTGTTGCTGCAATGCCTGGAATAAACTGTGTAGCGAGGCTGGACGGTTGTTCAGTTTATGCTCTCGCCAGTGGGCACTTATGCAGTAGTTAGAAAAGGCGATTGGTATTATTCAATCAGGAGCCATCTGATTTCATGGTTTATATACCCTGTTAACCATGATTTTTATTACACTTCATCGCTTAAGCCACTGTCGTGATATGTCATCCATGGTAAACCGCCCTTCAAGTCCAACGCTGTGCCATACCACGGCCCTGCTACTCGCCGGTGGACAGTCCAGCAGGATGGGATGCAACAAAGTCCATCTGCCAATTCGGGACCAGCCACTCTGGCAATATATGCTGTCTTTGCTGAATGAAACCCGCGTCCGAGACGTGATCATCAGTGGCCCCGAAGGGCTTCCGGATATTATTCCGGATAAAGGCCCAATAAGTGGTTTACATGCTTGCCTGAAACAAATTCAAGACAATGGAAGCAAGCAAGGACTGTTGGTACTCCCTGTTGATATGCCACTGCTGACGTCTAAGCTCCTTATACAATTGGATGAAGCAGGTCGAATCCAGCAAATCCCCTTACATTACGAGAATTATCAGCTTCCGCTGTACCTGCCAGTCACTGAAGCACTACGAAATTATACCGAAGCAGTTGTCCATGAGGCCGACAAACGGCATTATTCACTCCGACGACTGATCGCCCATCTGCACGGTTCCACGCTTCCTGTTCCCGATGATCAGGAATGGCGCTTCCGTAATGCCAACACCCCCGAAGACTGGCAGCGATGCCTGGCAGATACCTGACCCTCACCCAATAACAGAATTGACCCGACCATGGCACACAAACAGACAAAAGCCTTCGTTCCGCTGAATATCGCTGTTCTGACCGTTTCCGATACACGTACCGAAGCGGACGACACCTCTGGCCAGCTACTGGTCGACAAGCTGACCGGTGCCGGACACCTTCTGGCGGACAAAGTCATTGTCAAAGATGACCGTTACCAGATTCGCGAAGTCATCTCCCGCTGGATCGCGTCGTCCAACATTCAGGCCGTGGTTGTCACGGGGGGTACCGGGTTCGCCGGTCGTGACGGCACCCCGGAAGCCGTACTGCCCCTGTTTGACAAGATTGTCGATGGGTACGGCGAACTGTTCCGCCAGATTTCCTACGAACAGATCAAGACCTCCACCATTCAGTCGAGAGCCGTTGCAGGACTGGCCAACGGCACCGTGATCTTCACCATGCCCGGTTCCCCCAATGGCTGCAAAACCGCTTGGGAAGGTGTGATCGAAGATCAGCTGGACAGCCGTCACCGCCCCTGCAACTTTGTTGAACAGCTTAAAGTCGTACAGCGTGAAGCCGTCATTTGCGAAGAGGTTGAGGCATGAGCGTGCTAACGCACCTTAACGCCCAGGGTGAAGCCCATATGGTGGATGTCGGTGAAAAAGCCGACACCCGCCGTGAAGCCCGGGCTGAAGGCTACATTTATCTGCAACCTGAAACCCTTCGCCTAGTGAATGACCAGAGTTTGAAGAAAGGTGATGTGCTCTCTGTCGCCCGTATTGCCGGTATCCAGGGCGCCAAGCAGTGCGGTAACCTCATTCCCCTTTGCCACCCGTTGATGCTGACCCATATTTCGGTGGACTTCGAACTGCAGCCCGAAGCCAATCGTATCCGAGTAGAATCCTGCTGCCGTCTGTCTGGCAAGACGGGTGTTGAAATGGAAGCACTGACAGCGGTTTCCGTCGCAACCCTCACCCTGTTCGACATGTGCAAGGCCGTCGATAAGACCATGCGCATTGAGGGCATCCGGGTACTGGAAAAATCCGGCGGACGCAGCGGCCACTTTGTGGCAGACGACAATGAACAGCAGGCAGGCCAACCATGATCAAGGTGCTTTTCTTTGCCGGTTACCGTGAGCGGCTCGGGTGTGACGCACTGGAACTGAATACCGACGCCACCACCATCGCAGCGCTAAAAGCACAGCTAGCGGAACGGGGGGATCTCTGGCGTCAGCTCCTGCAGGATCGTAAGACCCATACCGCCATCAACCTGGCTATCGTGACGGATCCCGCCGCCGAGATTCAGTCAGGCGATGAAGTAGCGTTCTTCCCACCGGTAACCGGCGGCTGAGCCACGTAATACAGCGGAATCACACCATGCCCGACTACCAGCGCCATATCGCAGTACAAACCGATGACTTCGATCTTTCCAAAGAATACCAGAGCCTGCGCGCTGATAGCGGCACCGGTGCCATCGTCACCTTCTGCGGACTGGTTCGGGACATGAATGACGGAAAGGATGTCACCGGCCTGTTCCTGGAACACTATCCCGGCATGACCGAGAAAACTCTGGAATCCATTGCCGATGAGGCCGCAGAGCGCTGGCCGTTGCAGACTGTGCGGGTGATTCACCGGGTAGGCCAGATGGCCTTGTGTGACCAGATTGTCTTTGTCGGTGTTGCCAGTGCTCACCGGGGAGCTGCGTTTGACGCCTGCGAATTCATCATGGACTTCCTGAAGTCACGCGCCCCGTTCTGGAAACGGGAGCAAACGACACAGGGTGAACACTGGGTGGAAGCCCGCACCTCCGACCAGGACGCCCTGGAGCGCTGGACATGAACATCAGGCAACGGGGTATTGTCCTGTGTTTCCTGCTACTGACGCCATTCGCCTGCCTGGCGGGTGAGCTCAATGTGGCAGTGGCCTCTAACTTCCGGCCAGTGTTGGACGCACTCGCTAACCGGTTTCGGGCAGAGACGGGCAATACGATAAAGGTGTCGTCTGCTTCCACTGGTGTCCTGTACAACCAGATAACCTACGGCGCCCCCTTCGATGTCTTTCTTTCTGCCGATGCACAGCGTCCGAAAATGCTCGAAGAACAGGCACTGACAGAACCCGGAACGCGCATACCTTACGCTTACGGTCGGCTTGTGCTGTGGCACCGCGATAAAGCGCCGGTGAATCTGCCTGCGCTCAGAACATGGCAACATCACATCGCCGTTGCCAACCCCGTGACCGCCCCCTATGGCAAAGCGGCTGATGACGTATTGAGACACCTGCAGCTCCTGGATCAAAAGCGCCCCCTGATGATTACCGGCGCTAATATCCTGCAAGCCTATCAGTATGTTGCCAGTGGCAATGTGGCGCTGGGCTTTGTTGCCTATGCCCAGCTGGTGACGGACGGGATCGATAAAGGCATTTATTTTGTGCCGGAAGAGTTGTATGAACCACTCCGGCAGGAGGCTGTCATCCTGAAAACCAGCCGGAAGAAAGTACTGGCCAACGAATTCCTGATCTGGCTGCAATCACCGGATGTTCAACGTTTCATTCATGAACAGGGTTACTACCCGGCGCGTTCAGTGCAGGCACCCCAACAAGACAATAACGCAAAACAGGGATAAGCCTTTCAATGGAACCACTGGTGACAGCCGTACTGCTGACCTTGAAGCTGGCATTAATGACGACAGCGCTGTTGTTGCTGGTTGGCATCCCGCTGGCCTGGTGGCTGTCGCGACTGACCCGTGGTTGGAAACCCCTGATTGAAGCTGTTGTCGCCCTTCCGCTGGTTCTACCACCTACCGTATTAGGCTTTTACCTGCTACTGGCTTTTGCACCTCAAAGCGTACTGGGACAACTCTGGCATCATCTGACGGGCAACCGGCTGGCCTTCAGTTTTTCTGCACTGGTCATCGGCTCAGTGATTTATTCCCTGCCCTTTGTCGTGCAGCCGTTGCAACGGGCTTTTGAGCGTATTCCCGTTAACCTGTTGGAAACCGCCACCATCATGGGCGCCAGCCCTGCAGACCGGTTTCTGTCCGTCGTCCTGCCGCTCAGTCGAAGCAGCATTGTGACTGCCGCCTGCATGGGGTTTGCCCATACCATCGGTGAGTTTGGTGTGGTGCTGATGATTGGTGGCAATATCCCCGGTGAAACCCGGGTCATTTCCATTGCACTGTATGACCTGGTTGAAAGCCAGCAGTATGTCCAGGCGCATTGGCTGGCCGGCAGACTGCTGGTCATGTCGCTATTGCTGCTAACACTGGTTCAGCTCTCTCACCGGGTTTCTTCCCGACGGGAGGTTGCCAGGGTATGACACTGACCATCGACATCCAACTTCACCGCCCGGCGTTTCAGCTGGCTGTCACCCATACCTTTCCGTTGAACGGCATTACCGCCATCATGGGTCCCTCCGGCTGCGGCAAGACCACGCTGCTGCGCACCATTGCCGGCCTGGAGAAACCAGACAGCGGCTCAATACTGATGGGCGAAACGGCCTGGTATGACGACGCCAAACAGAGCATACCGCCTCAACACCGCCGACTCGGTTATGTGTTTCAGGAAACCAGTCTGTTTCCTCACCTGAGCGTAACAGCCAACCTTCGCTATGCCCAAAAGCGCGCTCAACGAAAAAACGACACGATCAGTCTGGATCACGTGATTGACTGGTGTGGCATTGCCGCCCTGTTAACCAGAAAACCGGATCAGTTGTCCGGTGGTCAACGACAGCGGGTTGCTATTGCCCGGGCTATCCTGTCAGCACCGGATCTGTTGCTAATGGATGAACCCCTGGCCTCCCTGGACCGATCCGCCAAGCGGGAGCTGCTGCACTATATCCGCACGATCTATCACCACTTTTCGATTCCGATCATCGTGGTCAGCCACTCACAGGAAGAAGTCGCCCGGTTGGCTGATGACACTGTGCTGATGGACCATGGCAGGATTATCACCAGCGGCCAGACAACCGAACTGTTCAGCCGACTGGATAATGCGCTTGCAGACGAAGACTCGCTGGCTATTCTGGAAGCCTCAGTCGCCGGGCAGGAACCCGATTACCCGGCCACACACCTGCAGGCCGATGGCCAGCAGATCACCGTTTCTCACCTGATGGCCGAACGAGGCACTACAACCCGTTTACTGGTGCCAGCATCGGAAGTGAGTATCATGCGGGAATCCGTGGCTGACTGCAGTATCCAGAACCGGCTGCTGACCCGCATTGACGGCATCAAACCGGCGGGTGAAAACCACATACTACTGCGCCTGACCCTAGGGAAGCAGGCCCTGCTGGCCCTGATCACCCGGCAATCCTTTGACCGGATGGCGCTGAAACAGGGAGAATCGGTATATGCCTGTTTCAAGGCGGCCGGCCTGCAGGTACTGAATCCGTGAATATATATTGCTTAACCCTTCTTTCCGGTAAGGAGTCCATTGATGTCTGACTGTTGCAGTGCACCCGGCCTGATGGCTGTGGAGGAAGGCCTGGATCGCATGCGCCAGGTGATTCGCCCTGTTGATGTACAGGAAACGGTTTCACTGCCAGAAGCGCTGGACAGGGTGCTGGCGATGGATATCGTCTCCCCGCTCAATGTGCCGCCCTGCGACAATTCCGCCATGGACGGTTATGCCCTCCGGGCGACAGATCTTGCAGCCGGCACACCACTACCGGTTGCCGGTAAATCCTTTGCGGGCCATCCCTTTGATGGTGAATGCCCGCAGGGGCACTGTATCCGGATCATGACCGGGGCAAGCATTCCCGCCGGTACCGACAATGTCATCATGCAGGAACAAACCGAGCAGACGGACACTGGCATCCGCTTCCTGACCGATAGCCAACCCAGGAACAATATCCGCAAAGCCGGCGAAGATATCCGGGAAGGACATACCGTGTTAGCTGCAGGGCGTCGCCTGCGCCCCCAGGATATCGGCCTGCTGGCATCGCTGGGTGTTGCCCAGGTCAAGGTTCTGCGTAAAGTGAAAGTCGCGATATTTTCTACCGGCGATGAGTTGCGCCAGCCCGGCGAAACCCTGAACACCGGTGACATATACGATAGTAATCGTCATACCGTCCACGCCATGCTGCAGCGTCTGGGCGTTGATGTACTGGACCTCGGCTGCATCCCGGACGACTGTGACCAGCTGCGTGAAGCATTCCTGACGGCCGACCGCGAAGCCGATGCCGTAATCACTTCCGGGGGGGTCTCCGTCGGCGAAGCGGATTACACCAAAACGATTCTGGATGAACTGGGCAAAACTGAATTCTGGAAACTGGCGATCAAGCCCGGCAAACCCTTCGCCTTCGGCACCCTGCCCAACAGCCTGTTCTTTGGCCTGCCGGGTAACCCCGTCTCCGCCACCGTGACCTTTGACCTCCTGGTGACCCCCATGCTTCAGAACATGATGGGCACACTTTCATCAGCTCCCCGGCAACTACAGGTCCGTAGCCGGGAAACCCTGAAAAAGCGTGAGGGACGTCGAGAGTATCTGCGGGGCATGCTGCATACGGGCAAAAACGGTGTCATGGAAGTCTCAACCACGGGACGCCAGGGATCAGGCATACTCACCTCCATGAGCCAGGCGGACTGTTATATCGTCTTTCCGGAAGATCAGACGCTGATCAAACAAGGCGACAATGTCACTGTGCAGCTCTTTGATGCCATGCTTGCCTAGCCACCCTTGACCACCAGCCGGGCTGAACCATAAATGAGGCACCCAGGTTCAGCCGGCTTCCCCACTGCAGACTCACATCCCCCAGACTACTATGCCAAAGAACAGGCAGATCACTGAAGTATCAGGATAGTGATTTAAAAGGTTAACTCAAGTTACGCACAAGACTGAAAATACGGCATTATTGCCGGTATGAAACACGATCTGATTGAGCTGTACTCTGACTACCTTCTGTCCTCTTTTGGCAAAACAACCGCAACCGGTTTG
>MUIA01000111.1 GCA_002084115.1 Oceanospirillales bacterium LUC14_002_19_P2
CCATACGGTCAAAACTCAGAGCAACCATGTATTTCTGTCGATTTACTCAGCTTTCAGGTTGGAAACCCTCTCCCTGAAACTGAAGGTCAATCATTTTCAGCTCAGGGCGAAGATTTACATGACTGCTCTGCGGGCATCATTCGAGCAGCTAAGGTTATTCGTTACTGCGTAACTTGAGTGAGTAACAGCAAACCCGTAGCTTGGGCAGGACAGGATGCCGGTAGCATCAAACTGTTCAAAGGCTGCCTGTAGCATGGCTTCGGTAATCGGGATCTCACGGCCGTCTTCAGTGACGATAGCGGCGCCGTTAAAATAATCCTGATTGTGGGCCTTAGTGGGATCCTGTACCGGCTTTTGTGTCGGTGAGCTGAGAGTATAAGTCATCGATCATCTCCTTCGGCCTGAGTTCCGGTGTTATCGGGTTACCATTGGCTTAAGCGTATCTAACCGTTATGGCAATGCCATGACCAAGCCATGACAACCCGGTGACAATGGCGACTGAAAACAGATTGGGTTCATCAAAGATTGTCTTCAGTCACCGGATACCGGACGCTTTCAGGGTATCTTGAGTCGTTGTTACCATCAAGAACAGTTTCTGTAACGGTTTGTGGTATTTAGGGGGATTGTGTTGTTTACCATAGGACTGATTATCAATCCGGTTGCCGGTCTTGGCGGACGTGTTGCCCTGAAGGGTAGTGATGGTGTTAAGACGGTCGATCAGGCGCTGGCGCTTGGCGCCATCCCCCGGGCCGAGATGCGTACTGAGGTTGCGCTGGAAAAACTGCTCCCGTTGAAAGAGCAGATTCAATTTCTGACCTGGCGTGATGACATGGGCGGTGCCTTGTTGAAACGAATGGGTTTCGCGAGTCAGTTGCTCAATACTGCTGATCATGAACACACCTCGCCCGAAGATACTGAAGCGGCTGCAACCGCCATGGAACAGGCTGGTGTTGATCTGATTCTTTTTGCTGGTGGCGATGGTACTGCCAGAAATATCTGTAACAGTGTGAGTGACGTGCAGCCAGTACTGGGAATCCCTGCAGGTGTCAAAATTCACTCTGGCGTATATGCGGTGACACCGTCTGCGGCTGGGGAAGTGGTCGCCATGCTGATTCGTGGTGAGCTGGTTGGTCTGCGTGAACAGGATGTCAGGGATATTGATGAGTCAGCCTTCCGGGAAGGACGTGTCAGGGCAAAACACTATGGTGATCTGCTGGTACCGGAAGAAGGCCGCTTTGTTCAGCAGGTCAAACAAGCGGGGCGTGAGGTAGAAGCTCTGGTGGTTCAGGATATCGCCGATTATTTTCGCGATGACATCATGGAAGACGATGTCCTTTACCTGGTAGGACCGGGTTCGACGACCCAGGGTGTGATGGATGTCCTTGGATTGGAAAATACACTGCTTGGGGTTGATCTCATCTGCAATGAAACCCTGATTGACTCTGATATGACGGAGCAGGACATATTGGCGCACATCAAGGATAAACCGGTGAAGCTGCTGGTTACGGCAATAGGCGGGCAGGGGCATTTATTTGGCCGGGGAAATCAACAGCTGAGCCCGGATGTCATCCGTAAGATTGGGCGAGAGAATATTCTGGTCTTGGCAACCAAAACCAAAATCAGGGAGCTTGATGGGCGTCCACTCCTGCTGGATACCGGTGATACCGAACTGGATAAGGCGCTTTGTGGCACGATGACTGTACTGACGGGGTATAATGATCGCATTCTTTATCCGGTCACAACGCTATAACCGTTAAGCCGGAACAATCGTCTGCTCCGGCATAGCTTTTCTGAAGTGTCAGCCTGTTTCTTTTGTTCAATTGCCATTCGATCCTGTTGATCGGATGGCGATATGGTTAGGCGTGTAATTGCTGTCTCCTTCTGAACCATCACCCCTATTTTCTCATCACTCCAGCGGATCGATATAAGGCAATCAATGCGTAATGTTCTATGTTTTTATTAGGCAGCATTATCTTATGGTTGCCACGCTTGATCAGTCTTTTTCAATTATGTGAGGTTGGATGTGATCATGGCCAAATGGCGCAGCAATAATCGTGTTTTGATGTCTGTTATTTTTTCCGGTGTGCTGGGTATGCCCATTACACCAATGCTAGCAGACAGTATGCATTCTGCTCATGCGCACCAGGGAGAAGATCGTGCGTGTTGTCATCATGACGAAATGGTTGCTTTGCCTGAGGGCCTGAAAATACCGGAGTTATCCCTGCTGTTATTTCGTGACGCAGTGACGGGTTTTAATTTGCATCTCAATATCCGTAATTTTGAGCTGGAATCTCCAGAGTATGAGGCGGTTCGGCATGAAGAACTGGCTCAGGGCCATGCGCATCTGTTCATTAATGGCAAGAAAGTGAAACGCCTTTATGGCCCTTATGAACATCTGCCCGGAAGTTACTTCACTGCTGGTGAGAATGAGATCAAGGTCACTCTGAATAACCATGACCATACAAGCTTAACCGTGAATGAGAAGCCGTTAAGTGCAACGTTGAAAATTAACACTGAACAGGATGACCCGGTGATCAGCAATGAATCCACGTCGCCTGTCAATGAATGAACTTGAGATGTAATACGTCATTAGGAATTTGATAATTCTGTATAAGAATAATCATTCGATCAGAGCCAGGGAGAGGCTTTCCTATGCAAAAAATGGCAGCGACGCCACCTCGGTTTGATCAACATTTCAGAAACCAGTTTCGGCAATTGCTTGAGTGGCGACGGGATGTGCGACGTATTGATACCCGTCCACTGCCTGACGGATTGGTTGATGAATTGCTGGAAATTGCCAATCTCTCCCCATCCGTCGGGTTAAGTCAGCCCTGGCGTTTCATTATGGTTGATGACGCTGAACGACGGGCGCAGGTAACCGCTGATTTTGAGCAGTGTAATCGCGCTGCATTACAGCAGTTTTCAGGTGCCCGAGCGGCTCGGTATGCCAGCCTTAAACTGGCGGGACTCCGTGAAGCGCCTGTCCAGATTGCCACCTTTGTTGATGTGAACCCCGATCAGGGGCATGGTCTGGGACAGAAGACGATGCCGGAAACCCTGCATTATACCAATCGTATTTTCTAAGTCCTAAGCCTGATGCCAGCTATCCTTAGGCATCATCAACGAATTCTCTTTGAAACGATGTCTCGCCGACCACAGTTACCCGAAGGTTTTGAGAA
>MUIA01000051.1 GCA_002084115.1 Oceanospirillales bacterium LUC14_002_19_P2
TAGGCCGGTCATCTGTTCAGACATGAAAAGAACTCATTTACGGTGAAAATCGGTTAATTGACTACCTGCAATCGACGCGGACACGGATTACCATGTTCTGATTGCAGGGTCGATAGTATATAATGCTGACGCTATAGTGCGAGCCGGTCATAAGCTCAATCACAACGATAAATGTGTTGCACTGCAGTGGAAGACGGAAAAGCAGCCTGTTCATGCCCGGCATGACAAAGGACAAAACCGGATTTCGCTGTCTGATGAGGCGGATATGAAAATACTAACCAGAAGCGTTCTGATGATCGCAGCCGGCCTGATGTCCCACGCAGTGGTTGCCGGACAGACTCCGGAATCCGTTTACCAGAAAGCCTGCAAAATCTGTCATGACACGGGTGTGGCTGCGGCGCCCCGCAAGGGCAATGCGGCTGACTGGGAGACCCGGCTGCAGTTGCCGATGGAAACGCTGGTCAACAGCGTCGTCCAGGGCAAGGGGGCTATGCCTCCTAAAGGTATGTGTATGGATTGCACAGCCGAAGATTATGAGGCGGTAATCCGCTATATGTCTGGGCAATAGATCTCTGAATACAGAACGGTAACGCGCTGGATTAGCCGAAAAGCTGGGTTTGCTATGAAAAAAATCATTCTGAGTCTTGTAGTGTCTTTGGGGGTATCGGGTGTTGTGCAGGCGGGTAGTGGGGATCCGCAGGCAGGCAAGGCAAAAACTGCTGTGTGTGCGGCCTGTCACGGGCCGACTGGTAACAGTATGGCGCCGAATTTCCCCAAACTGGCTGGTCAGGGTGAGGGGTACCTGGTCAAGCAGATCCAGGATATCAAGTCCGGTGAGCGCAAGGTGCTGGAGATGACGGGGATGGTGGAAAACCTGTCAGATCAGGATATTGCCGATATTTCAGCCTTCTACGCCAGCCAGGCTGTCAGCGTAGGCCAGGTGGATCCGAAGCATATTGCCCTGGGTGAGAAGCTGTATCGTGGTGGTGATGTGGATCGCGGCATTCCGGCCTGCTCCAGCTGCCATTCTCCGACCGGCAAGGGCAACAGTCTCGCGAAGTTCCCCCTGCTGTCTGGTCAGCATCCGGATTACATTGGCAAGACGCTGCGTGATTTCCGTGAAGGTGTCCGCGTGAATGATGGGGAGACCAAGATCATGCGCACCATCGCTGAGAAGCTCAGCAACAAGGAAATCGATGCGTTGGCCAGCTATATCAATGGTCTGCACTGATTTGCCGGTTGATCCAGAAAGGCGGCTTGATAGCCGCCTTTTTTGTGCCTGACATTCACACTCATTGCTCAATGTGGGCACTTTGTCCCATCTGCAAAATTCTGACGCCTGTTTATTCAGCGGATACGGCACTATTGTTTTGAATGCTTGTCTATTGTGAGCGGAGGTGATGGCATCCTGAACGAGCTGATAATGTCGGTACAACAGGTGCCAATACCGATACTTCCGAATATTTCTTTTTGCTATATAGATCACACATAAATACATCATGTTTGGAGCAGTGGAGAGTCGTATGCGAAAGCTGTTATGTGGGCTGATCATGGCCATCGGTCTGGTGGTTGTTCAGGCTCAGGCGGATGAGTACCGGGCAGGCCAGCAATACAAAGTGCTGAAAGAAGCGGTATCTGTTGAACAAACGGACGGAAAAATCGAAGTCGACACCATCTTTTGGTATGGCTGCCCCCACTGCTACGATCTAGAAAAGCTGATACCTGCCTGGAAAAAGACCCTCTCAGCGGATGTGGATGTGGTGAAAACACCGGTTATTTTTGGTCGCCCTTGGCAACCCCATGCCCAGCTTTTCTACACTTTAGAAGTAATGGGGTTGGATGAGACAGCCAACACCGCCATTTTCGAAGCCGTCCAGAAGGAAGGCAAGCGGCTGGATAAGCCGGCTGATATGGCGGATTTCCTGAATGAGCACTTCAAGGTCGACAAGGACACATTCCTGAAGACCTACGACTCTTTCGGTGTACGCAACCAGTCTCAGAAGGCGTATGCTAAAGTTCGGGGCGCCCAGCTGATGGGAGTACCCGCCCTGATTATCGACGGACGCTACGTGGTGGATCCACAGTCTGCCGGCGGGCTTGAGGAAATGCTCAAGGTCGCCGATGCACTGGTAGAGAAGGTTCGCCGGGAAAAGGCGCCAAAACAGAAAACCGCTACGGCCGGTTAAGCCCGGTTTTCTGATACAGGTGTGTTCCGGGTGCCGTACAGACGCAGGTAAAGTCGTTGAATGCTATCCGCGGGCTATTGGCCCATCACAAGACAGGTCGTGGTTTTCATCAGGGGCAGGTGGTTTCTGCCAGCGTTGATGATTCCGTTCAGGATACGGCCCGGAACACCATCAAACTGCTGAGTTTTAATATTCAGGTGGGGATTAATACTCAGCAGTATCGTCACTACCTTACCCGCAGCTGGCAGCATATCCTGCCGACGTCTGCCCGTGTTACTAACCTTGACCAGATTGCCCGGTTGATCAGTCCTTACGATATTGTCGCCATTCAGGAAGCTGATGGTGGCAGTCTGCGCAGCGGGTTTATCAACCAGATTGAGTATTTGGCTCATCGAGCACGATTTCCCTACTGGTATCAGCAACTTAACCGCAACCTGGGACGAATTGCCCAGCACAGTAATGGCCTGCTGACACGGCAGGAACCGCTGGATCTTGAAGACCATAAGTTGCCCGGCCTGTTGCCTGGTCGGGGAGCGATAGTCACGCGGCTGGGGTCAGTGGACAACCCATTGTTGACAGTCATGATGCATCTGGCCTTGAGCCAGCGCACGCGTAACAATCAGCTGGCCTATATCCGAGATCTGATTGAAGGTTGTGAGCATGTGATTCTGATGGGGGATATGAATACCCATGCAGAGCAACTGATGGGGCATTCACCACTTAAAGGGTGTGATTTAAGGCCTGCATTATGGGATGACAATACATTCCCAAGCTGGCGTCCCCGGAAATCGCTGGATCATATTTTTCTTAGTCCCACGCTGCATGTTCGAGAATATGGTGTGGTTGACTTCGCGTTATCTGATCATTTGCCTGTTTCTGTTGAAATTGAATTACCCAATACCTTCATTTCCTGAATGAGTACTTAGTAGTCCCTGTTTTCTAGAGGCGACGCGAGCGTTCTTCCTGCAATAGTCTTATCTGTAATTGTCTTCTTCGTTGCTGCTCTCTATCCAGAGTGCTGTTAAGGTCATTGTCAGGGGGTCGTGTAGTGTGATCGCGAAGAGGATATCGAAACAGCACCTTCATCGAATACTGTAATTTCTCTGGAACGGCTGAGTTCGCGGGGAAACATTCTTGCCATTTTTTCTGCAAGGCTCTCTTGTGGGAGCCCCTTGGGAAGATGATCCTTAGATGGGGTTTCGTTACCTTCCGTATATCTACTCTGCTGCATATTTGGTGAAGCCGGCATTCTGGCACCGACGACAGAGATACTGTCATCGGGCGTAATTAAGCACTCTGCGTCTGAATCCTGTATATCGCAGAGGAATCGTGTTTGAAAGGCAGAAATATTGATGCTGTGTTCCTCATTCAGGCGTTCGCATTGATTAAGATTCAAAGAGAACAGTTCGAATGATGTTGTGCCATTTAGATAGCTGTTGATATTGGCTAGCAGACTGTTTTGAGAAACGTTATAACCACAGTCCTGACACTGTAGCTCCAATGCATAGAAATAATCCTGTAACTCGCCGACTTCAGTAATCTTTCGATCATGCAGCTGTTTCAGTTGACTGATCCAGCCATCTTTCAGGAAGCTGTTAATAACCTCTTGCAGGAAATCGTCAGGGTTGACCTCAGAAATGGATCGTCCATGTTCCTTTGAAATGACTGATACTTTAGTCGCAACATCAATAGCGGTTGCAAAATCATCGTAAGAAGTGAGCATGCTCACCGAGGCTGTGTCACTGATCCTTTCGCCTGCCATTTTATACTCCCGAGACTAATCTGTTTCCCCTTCTATAAATAAGATTCTTTTGTGTGATAAAGGTTCAGACAAAGTGACAGCTAGTTCTGTTAGACAACAGTAAAGGACCTAACCTCTTGGTTATAATCGTCAGAAGTGCTAACACCCTTGTCAGTGACAGTGCCTGATTTAGAAAAGAGCGAGAATATCGTTTAAAAACAGGCTGCCTTTCCGGGTTGGTTGAAGCTTTTGACTATCAGTGGACAGCAAATTCTGATGCTGCGCTTCTTTCACCGCATCAGCAATCGAAGACAGGGGTAAACCTGATCGTTGACTGAACTGACCAGCCTCTACACCATCATTGAGACGCAATGCATTCATCATGAATTCGAGGGGGCGTTCTTCTTCTGTCAGGATTCTATTTCCGGCTTCAAACGGCTTGGCAGGATTGAGGTAGTCTGTTGGTAACCGGGTTTTCCAGTTCCGCAGGATGGCGCCCTCTTCCAGCAGGGTGAGTTTGCCATGGGCGCCGGCGCCGATACCAATGTAATCGCCAAATTGCCAGTAATTCAGGTTGTGCCTGGACTGACGGCCTGGCTGGCTGTAAGCGGAAATTTCATACTGTTGGTAGCCGGATTCAGCGAGCAGTGCCTGACCCGCTTCCTGAATATCCCAAAGGGCATCATCTTCCGGTAAGACCGGCGGTCTTGAGTAAAAGACGGTATTGGGCTCAATGGTCAACTGGTACCACGAAAGATGTGTCGGCTTGAGCGCAATGGCGGTTTTCAGGTCAAAGAGGGCGTCATCCTGGCTTTGATTCGGCAGTCCGTGCATCAAATCCAGGTTGATATTGGTAAAACCGGCAGTAAATGCCATACCCACAGCACGCTGGGCTTCCTCACCGTGATGAATACGGCCAAGCTTTTTCAGCTTCTCATCTTGGAAACTCTGGATACCGATAGACAGTCGGTTGATGCCGGTTTGTCGGAACCCGGTGAACTTGTCCTGTTCAAACGTACCCGGGTTCGCTTCCAGGGTGATTTCGATATCGTCGCTGAACTCGATATGCTGGCGTAGTCCGGCAAACAGTCGCTCATAAGCGCTGGGAGATAGCAGGCTCGGGGTGCCACCACCAATGAAGATACTGTGTAGTTTTCTGCCCTGAATCGCATCCAGAGAGGTTTCAAAGTCCTGCAGCAGAGCGTTTACATAGTCCCTTTCCGGCAGCTCGCCTTTGGCTGTATGGGAGTTGAAGTCGCAGTAGGGACATTTCTGGATGCACCAGGGAACATGAACGTAGAGACTGAGAGGAGGAAGGGTCAGCAAATTGGTTACCGCCAGCAATAACAGAGCCTGGAATCATAAGAATGGGCACGCCGGGCACCATGACCAACGTGCGCAGGGGATTATGCGGTGAGCTTTTCTGCCAGCTGTCGCATGGCCATCGCGCGATGGCTCAGGCCGTTTTTCTGTTCCGGTGTTAGCTCGGCCGCTGTGCTGTGCATGCCGGGCACAAAGAAGACCGGGTCATAACCGAAGCCGTGGTCGCCCCGAGGTTCTTCGATGATATAGCCTTCCCAGGTGCCCTGGCAGATCAGCGGGGTCGGGTCATTGGCATGACGCAGGTAGACCAGCAGGCACTGGAAACGCGCAGTTCGCTCGGAGACCGGCAACCCCTGAAGTGCTTTGAGCAGCTTTTCAATATTGTCCGCATCCGAGGCATTTTCACCAGAATAGCGACTGGAGTAGATGCCGGGCGCACCATTCAGGGCGTCGACTTCTAAGCCAGAATCGTCAGCAATGACTGGCAGGCCAGACGCTTCCGCCGCAGCCCGCGCCTTGAGAATCGCGTTCTCGACAAACGTCAGCCCGGTCTCTTCCACACCCGTGACCCCGAACTGCTTCTGGGTTAGCATCTTGATGTTATGGGCGCCCAGCAGGTGCTGGAATTCCGCCAGCTTGCCGTGGTTGCCGGTGGCGAGGACGATCTGTCGAATCTCTGAGGACATGGATGCTGTCAGCCTTCGTAGAATTTTCGTGAGAAGCGGACGGTCATCGGGCTGCCGTCCCCCTGCTCGGGTGTCACCGTCACGGTGAACCGCAACAGCTCTTCATTGGTGAAACGGAATGGCGCCAGGTAGTAGACGGCTTCCCCTTCATCTATCAGCCGGAAGGTCAGGGCTTCTTTCTGTTGTAACAGGTTGGCCGCCTCGCCTTTGATGTCTGCCTTAACCGGCTTGCCCTTGTAGTGTACGGCGATATTGACCAGTCCGGTACGTTTGTCACGTGTCAGAGCATAGCTCTTCGCGACCTGTGGTGTCACAAATGTACTGTTGAATGGTGAGTAATGAATTACGTAATCGCCGAACCGTTTTGTCGATGCCGGTTCACTGGCAACTGCTGTGTTGAGAGGCAGGAGCAGAGACAGGAACAGCAGGTATGAACGTACAGGTCGCATCAGGCAGCCTCATTGTGTCGACACAGGTGATAGATGGCAATTTCGCCGAACAGGTTCGGCATGGCGCGGGCCAGCGCAGGACTTTCATGGTCCCGATTGGCCACCAGGCGGTTGAGAATCTTCAGGTTGCTCTTGCGGCAGAGATCCTCGAAATCCCGGAAGGTGCAGAAATGGATGTTCGGAGGCTGTTGCAAAAGCCCAATTCAGTGGCATAGGCGATGACCTTATTCTGCAATAGCACCTTATGCTGCTCTCAATATATTCTCTACCTCTTTTTCATGGCAATGCAGATCACCTCGT
>MUIA01000422.1 GCA_002084115.1 Oceanospirillales bacterium LUC14_002_19_P2
TATTGCAGAATAAGGTCATCGCCTATGCCACTGAATTGGGCTTTTGCAACAGCCTCATAAGGTGCTATTGCAGAATAAGGTCATCGCCTATGCCACTGAATTGGGCTTTTGCAACAGCCTCTATTGTGTTTTCAGCTGTTATGGTGACACTATCACAACTTTCCTCTGCAGCAATGAATAATGCACCATTATGAATATGTCCACATGGCTCGGCATTAGCTACTGCAGTAGAAGTTTGTAAAACCGCCACAATCGCCGTACTTAACAGCGACTGCCTGAAAAGGGTGTTCCTGTTCATTATTCTTCTCTTTATTCAACATCCGTATAAATATTGCCGTCCTGCAATAGCCTTTCCCTGGAGCGTGGTCAGACAGTGCGACAACTGGCGGCAGACTCAAAAGGCGCACAAAGTTTACTGACCTTTCGCACAGTTTTGCATTGCTCACGTGGACATTCGTCCAAAGTCATGTTTGCCAATTCTTTTAATAAACACGCACTTTCGTACCTCAGATTCATGTCGTTTATGCTTGTTAGTTAGCATTGGCTCGCATATTATCGCCGCCGCATATTCCTTTTGAGACTCACTGATCGGTTATGGCGGTTATCCTGCAGTTTCCCGGCAATACACCTGTTCATTCCCTTACGATTAACCCGGTCAACTCCGTACCGGAATTTGTATTGTCCGGAAATAATATCCACTTCTTCCGCCATGCGGGTACAGACGGCCTGTTAACCCTGCGGGGCAATGCCAGCCAGATTATCTCTGAGCTGCAACAGCGCCGTAATTAACTCCAGCACCATTGCTGGAATGAATGCTGCCGGGAGATGGCGGATGATGCGTTTGTCGACTTCATGCTGGAGACCCTCAACCGTCTGGAAGAAATCGTCTATTACGTCATGGACCATGTGGACCCGACCGACAGTCTGGAACTCTGCGGCGTGCCTGACTTCGCCTGGGTTGACCTGCTGGCCAGCCAGTGACGCCGGTCATGCCTTTCGAGCTTTATTGTTGACCTGAAACGGAATCACTTGAACCCGCCGGGCTTTTCCGTAAACTCATCCGCCAAAATGGTTAGATATTCACGGATCGTATGAGCAGTTCCAACGAGCAGATACCCCAGGCTCCCCTGCCTCCCGCACCACTGTGGCGCCGACTGGCGGCCATGTTCTATGACACCCTGCTGGTCATGGCCCTGATGATGGTGACCACCGGCATCTATCACACGGCGGTCAACAAATGGCTGCTGAAGATGGATGACGCACCGCTTGGCTTCAACCCATTCCTGGCCTCCCTGCTGGTGTTTGTCACCTTCGGATTCTTCGCCTATTTCTGGACCCGTAAAGGTCAGACGCTGGGCATGCAGGTCTGGCGCGTTCGCGTCCAGAACAAAGACGGCGGCGCTATTTCTTTATGGCAGTGCCTGCTGCGGTTCATGATTGCCATCCCGGGCATTGGTCTGGCGTTGGCGGGAGTGTTCTGGATGAAGATCGATAAGGAAGGTAAAACCTGGCAGGATCGTTATTCGATGTCAGAAGTGGTTCTTCTCCCGAAAGGTTTTTACGGACTCAAGTAACTTGTTGTATTTCGGATACGGTCACGCCGGCATCCCGGACGTGACCGCGCATCGTTAAGCCGCCCGCCGCAACAGCACCACACCAATCCCGAAGCAGATCACAATCGGCAGCAATACCGCCACCAGCGGTGAAAAGCCAAACACCAGGCTGGCCGGCCCCATCAGATTCTGCAGGATCATAAACACAACCCCCGTCACCACGCCGGTAAACAAACGCAGGCCCATGCTGACCGAACGAAGCGGCCCAAACACGAACGACATCCCGATCAATACCAGCACAAAGATGGATAACGGCTGCAGCACTTTCTTCCAGAATGCGAGGTCATATTCACCGCTTTCCAGCCCCTGGTCGCGCAGGTAATCCACGTAGGTCATCAAACCTTCAATGGAGAGGTCATCCGGCTTCACCACGACCACTTTCAGCAGGGTTGTCGTCAGTTCAGTATGCCAGTCTTCGGTGAGATTCGTGGTCGTTGTAACCTTGTCACCCTGATAATGGCTGTTCTTCACATCTTCCAGCGCCCAATGTTTTCCCTGGTACAGGGCACGATCCGCATAGCTGCTTTCCACCAGACGGTTCTGGTCGTCAAATTCAAAACGACTGACGCCATACAAAACCCCATTAGGTTGTACGGCATTGAAGAACATGTAACTGTTGCCTTCGCGGTGCCATACCCCTTCGTCACTGTAGCGACCGTCAGCAGAACGCTCGATCTTGCGCTGGGTCAGCGCCATCTGCTCCGCCACCGGCGTGAGATATTCACCAATCAGCATACCGGCAATGATCATCACCAGCGCCGGCTTCATCACCGCCCAGCCAATACGGGTGAGTGACACACCGGCAGCCCGCATAACAACCAGCTCACTGTGCCCTGCCATGCTGCCCAGCCCGGCCAGGCAGCCGATCAAGGCAGACACCGGTATCACCTCATAGATCCGTTTCGGCGTAGTCAACAGCATGTATTTCAATACTTGCGGCAACTGGTAATTAGCCCGCATGCTGCCCAGCTGATCCAGGAAGGCAAACAGGCTGTTCAGGAATACCACGACCACCAGCACAACCAGCATGGCCACGAGGACGTTCAGCCCAATGTAGCGATCCAGCTTCTTCATGACTCTCAACGCCCCCTGCCGGACAACCACGGGGTCAGCCGGTTCCAGTAAAACATCACCAACGCGATTGCCAGGAAAACGGCATGCACTCCCCAGACGCCAATGGCCGGCGACAGGTTGCCATCCCCAACCGCACCGCGGGCGGCGATCAGCAACGCCAGATACAGGAGATAGAGCAACACCCCCGGCAACAGTTTGATAAACCGCCCCTGCCGCGGATTTACCCGCGCCAGCGGCAGCGCCATCAGCACAATCACCGGCGCCAGTAACGGCAGTGAGATACGCCACTGCAGCTCGGCCTTGCTGGCATTGTTATCGTGGCTCACCAGAACGGATGTCGGCTGCACACTCTCTTTGCTGGCGCGGGCGCTGACGTCACGATCCTGCATCTGCACGCCGTAGGTCTCGTATTTCATGATGCGCGCCTGGGGCTGCCCCGGCACCAGGTCGTAGCGGTAACCGTCTGACAACATCAGGTAGCGTTTACCACTCTTTTCATCGGGATGCAGGCGCCCCTGTTCCGCCAGCAGCATGGTCATACCATTCTCGGCACCTTTTTCTGACCGCTGGGCAATGAACACATGACTCATGACCGACTTGTCATCCAGCAGTTCTTCGACATATGTCGTACGATCCCCGCCATCCAGCATCTGAAAACGACCCGGTGTCAGGTTATCGAATTCGGTCATGCTGTCCTGTCGGTTCAGGATATTTTCCACCTGAGCGGTGCCGGCCGGTGTCAGCCAGATGCTGAACAGACCCACGACCAGCGCCACCAGCAAGGCCGGCGCCATGGTGTAGCCCAGCAGCCGGTTCTGGCTCATGCCGCAGGCTTCCAGCACGGTCATCTCACTGTCCACATACAGGCGGCCATAGGCCAGCAGAATGGCGATGAACAACACCAGCGGCATGATCATTTCCAGGAAGCCGGGCATCCGGTACCCCATGATGGCAAACAGAAACTCGGCTTTGATTTCACCGACTGCCGCCTGTTCGAGGTATTTGATAAAACGCCCGCTGACAATAATCAGCAGCAAAATGCCGCTGATAGCCAGCCAGCTATGAAGAAGTTCTTTGGCAAGATAGCGAAATACGATCAAGGCTGAATCCCGATACTGTTCAGTTGTCGCAGGACTGTATATAACGCACAGATATGACGTAAACTCCCCATAACCCTGCAACGGCTCCATTATGTATCAGGAGTCGCTGCTTACAGCCGGTTACAGAACCCGTTCACATCGGCAAGAAACCGCGCATTATCGCTAAAACAACCGTGTTTGTCTCGGAGTGATTATGGAAATTTCAGTGAAGAATGGCGCTGCTGACAAGCAACGCACCCAGTGTCAGGTGATTCTGGCCGGCGAGGCACAGCAGAACGCGGCCTTCAGCGCTGTTGATAAGGCTGCCGGTGGCCTGCTGAGCGACCTGCTCAAGCGGGGCGACCTGAAGCAGAAGCCCGGGCAGACACTCCTGATTCCAAGCATCGCCGGTATTCAGGCGGAACGGGTGATCCTCGTGGCAACAGGCAAAGATGCACTGACGGCGAAAACTGCCACCAAAGTGATTGCCGGTATTGTCGGCGCGGTTAACAGTGCTGCAGTGAGCAACGCTGTGATCAGCCTGGATGGTCTGGAACCGGAAGACCGCACCCCCGCCTGGGCAGCCAGCCTGTTGGGCCAGATGCTGGAACACTCCAGCTACCGCTTCGAACAGTTCAAGAGCAAGAAAGACGACAAAGCCGTTTCACTGGACAAAGTGACCCTGCAGATCACAGCCCGCAAGGGAGCAGCCGAATTGGAGACCGCTGCAGCGACCGGTCGTGCCATTGGCTACGGTATGAACCAGGCGCGCGACCTCGGCAACCTGCCCGGCAACGAATGTACGCCCAGCTACCTGGCCAAAGAAGCGGAAGAACTTGCCAGCAAAAACACCAAACTCACCACCAAGGTGCTGGGCGAAAAAGAAATGGAAAAGCTGGGCATGGGTTCCTTCCTGTCCGTTTCCAACGGCTCTGCCGAGGAAGGCAAACTGATCACCATGGAATACAAGGGTGGCAAGCGCGGTGATCAACCGGTCGTCCTGCTGGGCAAGGGCATTACCTTCGATACCGGCGGTATCAGTCTCAAGCCCGGCGAAAGCATGGATGAGATGAAGTTCGATATGTGCGGCGCTGCGTCTGTTCTGGGGGCCATGCACACCATCGTCACACTGAAGCTGCCGATCAACGTCGTGGGTATGATTGCCAGTGCGGAGAACATGCCCTCCGGCCACGCCAGCAAGCCCGGCGACATCGTTACCTCCATGTCCGGTCAGACCATCGAAATCCTGAACACTGACGCCGAAGGCCGACTGGTGCTCTGTGACGCCCTGACCTACGCCGAACGCTTCAAGCCGCGCGCGGTTGTGGATATCGCCACCCTGACTGGGGCCTGCATCATCGCCCTGGGCAACCACATGAGTGGCCTGCTCAGTAACAATGATGAACTGGCCGAGCAGCTGCTTGCGGCGAGCCGTATTGCAGAAGACCCGGCCTGGCGTATGCCGATGGATGAAAGTTACGACCAGCTGCTCGATAGCAATTTTGCCGACATGGCCAACATCGGCGGTCGTGCGGCTGGCACCATCACTGCGGGCTGTTTCCTGGCTCGCTACGCCAAGGAATTTGCCTGGGCGCACCTGGATATTGCCGGCACTGCCTGGAAGAGCGGTAAGGAGAAAGGTGCTACTGGCCGCCCCGTTCCCCTGCTGATTCAGTACCTGCTGGACCAGATTGAGCGTGACGGCACCACCAAACCAGCCGCACCCTCAAAAACCGCAGCCAAAAAGCCTGCGGCAAAGAAAGCCCCCGCAAAAAAAGCAGCACCTCGTAAGAAGTAATGCTGACCGGTAACAGGCACACCTCTGTGCCTGTTACCCTTACCCGTGTACTATTGATGCTCTGTATCACACTGGCCTGTTTTCATGTCACACGTTGACTTCTACATTCTTCCGGGCAGCCAGCCTGATGACCGTCACCAGTTTGCCTGCCGACTGGTAGAAAAAGCCTGGCACAAGGGGCACCGTATCCATATTCATGCAGAAAGTCAGGCAGAAGCCCAACGACTGGATCAGCTGCTCTGGCAGTTTCGGGAAGACAGCTTCATTCCCCATCGTCTCCAAAGTGACGACAGCCTGAAAGATACGCCGGTCACCATCGACTGGCAGACCGAGTCACTGGAACACCATAACGATGTGCTGATCAACCTGGCGAAGGCCATACCCGAGCAATGCACCCGGTTCAGCCGCATCAGCGAGATTGTGATACAGTCTCCCGAGGTGCTGGCAACGACCCGCGAGCATTACCGTGAATACCGGGAACTGGGTTTCCCACCAAATACCCGTGATCTGAGAAACAGGCACTGAGCCATGTCCGGAAACAACCCACCTGAAAAGAACACAGCCGACCTGCTGGGTGAACTGGAAACCTTGAAAGACTTTCTGGGTACAGGCCTCTATCCTTCACAGGATGAGACTACGAATACAGCGCTCGAAGAGGATATTCCCATACTCTTCGACATTGCCATGGATAACGACGCACTGACAGGCGAGGATATTCCCTTGCTGATGGATCAAGTCGAGATTCAGCCTGAAAGCTCCGCGATAAACGCCCCCTCACCACTGAAAGATATCGCTCATATCAAAGCAGAATTACAACAGGCAGGTGAAATACTGATTCAGGAGATCATTGATGAACAGCTGGTTCAGGTTGAGGCAGCGCTGAGCCGTCAACTTAGGGAAAAGCTAAAAAATATCATCGGAAAACTTGATCATTAAACAACCATCAATATGAAATATATGATTGATCTCGCACCAGCAATCGCAAACAAAATGTGCTTAATAACTCAAGTTACGCACAAGACTGAAAATACGGCATTATTGCCGGTATGAAACACGATCTGATTGAGCTGTACTCTGACTACCTTCTGTCCTCTTTTGGCAAAACAACCGCAACCGGT
>MUIA01000135.1 GCA_002084115.1 Oceanospirillales bacterium LUC14_002_19_P2
ATGACTCATTACCTCGCTTGGCGGCGCGCTCTAACAGAGCGTCATAGGCTGACGACTGCACGCATGTTCGAGAAAATCATTGGACATTGGTGCTACCAACCACAAGGGGTAACTTAGCCCTTGGCAAAGGTAGGTCTGTCCCGAACAAACAAGGCTATCGCTATGGCAATGGCAGCCGCAAGAACCGCCATATCCAAAAATGCTGATCGCCACTGTCCATCGTAGGTTTTCAGCACCACGCTGCCAGCCCCACCGCCCAGCATGGCCACCATCTCGATAATACCGGCAATCAGGGGGAACCAGGCTGCCGGATACCAGTTACCCGCCAAATACATACAGCCCGTAATGCCTGCCGCGGCAGCCACGCCCATCAACATCCGCCCTATCACGGCCATCTGCCAGGTGTCCGCCCAGGAAAACAACAAACAACCCAAAGTAACGGCCAATAACGAGACAAACATGGCCCAGCGCGCCCCCCAGCGGTCGATCACCAAACCTGCCGGCACCTGACAAATCATATAGGTACAAACAAAGGCACTGGATATAAAGCCTATCTGAGCCGGGGAGATGGAGAGGTCATCCATCAACGCCGGTACAAACATCCCCGGCGCGCCCTGTAGCATGAATTGAAGGAAACAAAACAATGATGCGGTGCCACACACCAGCGCGGCACGCCAGCCCGCTCTTTTGCCAGTCATGATCACACTCCAGCGTGCGAACAACTTGCATTGATGCTTAACAGGTTATCCGAATATCACATCCAGTCGCCTGCAACCTGCTACGTGTCAATCATCATTTGATAGGGAATACATGCAGCGCAGATAAGTATATTCACGGATTAAAAATCAGCCGCATATAAAAAACGCATAAGCTTAGGCAGTCTTACCGGCAACAAAGCATAACCTTCCCCGGCCCTCCCCACCCGCAAAGGAAGCGATCTTTTACCAGACAGTTCAAGCCACGTAACACGCACTCATCCACCATGGATAATTGCCATCTCTCCCCCTGCCGATTACCATCAACGCCAACTCGTGCGGCGAGCCACGGCTTATCCAAAACAGCGGATCAACGCCTGAGCCCGGCACTCTGAACGACATTACGGAACTCCATGACGCCACACCTGCTCACCGTCGATACCCTATCCTGCCATTACGGCAGCCATGCCGCTGTTGATGCTGTCAGTTTTGTGATTGAGAAAGGTGAAGCAGCCTGCCTGCTGGGTCCAAGCGGCTGTGGCAAAACCACGACCCTGCGCGCCATTGCCGGTTTTGAACGGATCACTGCCGGCAGTATTCTGCTCGCCGGCACCGCGCTGTCGACACCAGATTTCCAGATTCCCCCAGAGAAGCGCCATCTGGGCATGGTGTTTCAGGATTATGCCTTATTCCCCCACCTGACCATCAGGGACAATATCGCCTTCGGGATTCATAAACAGGCAAACTGCGAGGCAACGGTTGATCGCCTGCTGGATCTGACCGGGCTCACCACCATGGCCAGGCGTTACCCTCATGAATTGTCCGGCGGGCAACAGCAACGGGTCGCACTGGCCCGTGCCCTTGCCCCGGAACCACGTCTGCTGCTGCTGGACGAACCGTTTTCAAATCTGGATGCAGAACTGCGCACCAGTCTCGCCCGTGAAGTACGAGATATTCTCCAGGCGGCACAGATCAGCGCCATCCTGGTCACCCATGACCAGGATGAAGCATTTTCTTTTGCTGACAAGATCGGCGTGATGCACAACGGCAAGCTCTTGCAATGGGATACACCAGAAAATCTTTATGATGCGCCAGCCACCGCTTTTACGGCACGTTTTATTGGTGAAGGATGCCTGATTCCCGGTAAAGTCATCGACGGACACATCCAAACCGAGCTTGGCTCACTGCCAAACCCACAGTCTTACCCTGAGAACCGCACTGTCGAGGTACTTGTCCGACCGGATCATCTCCGCCTGAAAACCCAGAGCCCTTACAAAGGCCAGATCGTACGACGCACCTTTCAGGGGAGCTACACCTTGCTACATTTAGCGCTGCCTTCAAGCCAGGTCATTACTGTGACAGTACCGGGGAAAACATCCCTGAAAGCGGGCGATGAAACAGGGCTCAGCCTGAACGAGGAAGTTTTGCCAACCTACCTCGTCGACTGACACCCGGATACGGCATCAGGATGAATAATTGCGCGCCTGATGATAAAGGGGCATGACCTTTGGGATATAGTGACGTAGGCCTTCGATACGGGTTTCCGTCGCCGGATGCGTACTCATGAACTCCGGCGGCTGATCGCCTCCCTGCCTGGCCATTTTCTGCCACAGTGTGATAGCTGCCTGCGGGTGATAACCGGCACGGGCCATCAGCTCAAGACCGATAATATCGGCTTCTGCTTCCTTTTCCCGGCTGTTCGGTAAAGTCAGAGCATACTGGACGACATTGTTGGCCAGCCCCATCACATTGTCATCCAGTCCCAGCAGCGCGCCAACGGCGCCCCGACCCAGCTCAACAGCATAGGCTTCGGACATCGCCTCACGACCATGTTCCCGCAAAGCATGCGCCATTTCATGCCCCATGATAGCGGCAATTTCATCATCAGTAAGCTTCAGGCGATCAATGATCCCGCTATAAAACAGGATCTTTCCCCCAGGAATGCAGCTGGCATTCATCACATCGCTCTGAATGACATTCACTTCCCAGCGCCATTGCTGGGCATCTACCCGAAACGCACGGGTTTCATCCACCAGATTGGCAGCAATCCGCCGCAATCGCTTCAGGGTGGCATCATCCGTATTCAGGGTTTTCTTGCCGCCAGCCTCTTTAATGGTGTTGTGGTAGGCTGTGGCTGACATGGTATCCACCTGTTCAGCACTAAGCAGCGCGAACATTCGTTGCTCCCGCTGAACCCCCACAACGCCACTGTTCGTGGTATTGATCGTCTGACACCCCACTAGCACCGATAACAGCAAACCTGCCAAAACTGTTTTGATTGTCACGCCCTGACCCCTGACACATTCACTTATTCGCATGCATGCTTATCATCACATGCGACAGTTATTTACTCAAGTTACGCAGTAACGAATAACCTTAGCTGCTCGAATGATGCCCGCAGAGCGGTCATGTAAATCTTCGCCCTGAGCTGAAAATGATTGACCTTCAGTTTCAGGGAGAGGGTTT
>MUIA01000434.1 GCA_002084115.1 Oceanospirillales bacterium LUC14_002_19_P2
CCCGGAGAAAAAATCGAATTGTGGAGTTCGGCAGAGGTCAATTTTTTGCTTTGTTGTCATTGGTCGTTACGGGCTATCTGCAGCTGTGTGTATATTACCCGTTGATACTGGTTTCGCGACAGCTTCTATAGCGGGTATCAGTCATCAGGGGATTCGCCAGGGGGATAAACGCGGGCGCCGATAATACCTTGCACACCCGTTAGCGTGAAGGTGATGAGGTCAAAAGTGTATAGATTCGACGGTAACTTTCGCGCAGCCCTTCAAACACGATGGCGCCCATCGCACTGGCGGCCAGATCATCCAGGTGGAATTCCCGCGTTGGCGTCAGGGTCTGAACCAGTTCAAGCCCAAGTCCAAGCGCTACCATCAGCAACAAACGGCGATAGACCGGCACCGCCGGCCAGGATTGCCAGATCAACCCGGTCAATACAAAGAAAGCCGCAATATGGCGCAGCTTGTCGCTGAACTGCATGAACGGCTGCCAGGGAGAGAACGTCGCCAACCAGCCAATCACCGGCAGGACGATTAATAAAAGACAGCGGGCGATCACTACCCGCCGATTATTACGATCTATTCCGCCGCCGACACGGTGTTGCGATGAATCCCTCACTCGCCGGCCCGGTAAAAGTGGTCATAGCAGTAATTGGTGGCATCGATAAACCCTTCCACGCTGCCACAGTCAAACCGGGTACCTTTGAAGCGGTAAGCCAGCACACACCCTTCCTGTGCCTGCTTGAGCAGAGCATCGGTAATCTGGATTTCTCCGCCTTTAACTGGCTCGGTGTTGGCAATCAGATCAAAAATATCCGGCGTAAGGATGTAACGCCCGATGATGGCCAGATTTGAAGGGGCCTCTTCCTTCGCGGGTTTTTCAACCATATCAGTCACCCGCAGAATATCATCCCGGATCACATCACCGACAATCACGCCATATTTATGAACCTGATCTTCCGGCACTTCCTGCACTGCCACAATGGAGCAACGAAACTGCCGGTAGAGTTTAGCCATCTGGGCCAAGACACCCGAGCCACCGGGGTTCACACAAAGGTCATCCGCCAGCACCACGGCAAAGGGTTGATCGCCAACCAGCGTCTGGCCGGTGAGGATAGCGTGTCCTAACCCTTTCATTTCTGTCTGACGGGTATAGGAAAAACGGCAGGATTCCATCAACCCGCGGATATGGCCCAGCATGCTTTCCTTACCGGTGCCGCTGATCTGGTACTCCAGTTCAAAGTTGATATCAAAATGGTCTTCCAGTGCCCGCTTGCCACGGCCGGTCACCATGCAGATTTCCGTCATACCGGCTTCTACGGCTTCATCGACGCCGTATTCAATCAACGGTTTATTCACCACCGGCATCATCTCTTTCGGCATGGATTTGGTGGCAGGAAGAAAACGGGTGCCGTAACCTGCGGCGGGGAAAAGACATTTCTTGATCATGGGTGGTTATTTACGCTCGGTAAAACAATCAAAGAGATTCGCCCGCCAACCCACACAGGAAGGCTGACGGGCAGAAATACAATCCGTCAGTCACAGCTTGGCGCTGTGTCTACAAGACCGCAGCGCTATCAAGACAGAATTAGGACTTATGCACGAATCAAACGTAGCAGTTCATCCGTCTGCTGTTGCATAAGAGCGACATTGCCTCGGCTTTCAACGTTCAGGCGGATCACCGGCTCGGTGTTGGACAGGCGCAGGTTAAACCGCCACTGCCCCATATCGACAGAAATGCCATCGGTATGATCAACAGCAACTGCGTCCGCCTGATAAACCGACAGCACACGATCAATCGCACCCTGGGGATCTTCCAGCTTACTATTGATTTCACCGGATGATGGGAACAGCACAATTCGCTCAGAAACCAACTCAGAAAGCGTCTTACCCTTGCGGGACATCAGTTCAGCGACCAGCAGCCAGGGGATCATACCGGAATCGCAATAGGCAAAATCGCGGAAATAGTGGTGAGCACTCATTTCACCGCCGTAGACGGCATCTTCCTTACGCATGCGTTCCTTGATGAACGCATGGCCAGTCTTGCATAACACTGGTTCACCACCGGCAGCGGACACCTGGTCAATGGTGTTCCAGGTCAAGCGTGGGTCGTGAATGATTTTTGCACCGGGATTATGGGCCAGGAAGGCTTCGCCCAGCAGGCCCACGATGTAGTACCCCTCAATAAAGGCACCGTTTTCATCGAAGAGGAAGCAGCGGTCAAAATCGCCATCCCAGGCGATACCCATATCCGCCTTGTGTTCCAGCACCGCTTCTGAGGTAGCTGCCCGGCATTCCGGCAGAATGGGGTTGGGAATACCGTGAGGGAAGTTGCCGTCCGGCGCTTTGTGAACCTTCACAAACTCCACCGGTATACCGCTTGCCTGGAAGCGCGCCTTGATCGCATCCACGACATGGCCCGCGGCCCCATTGCCGGCATTAACAACCAGCTTCATGGGCTTCAGGGCTTCCGGCTGGATATAACCCAGCATATGGCTGACATAATCCTGCAGGGTATCGACCGTTTCGTAACTGCCACGGTTTTCTACCGGTGCAAAATCCGCTTTTTCCGCAAGCTGCTGGATATCACGCAGGCCGGTATCCCCACTGATAGGCTGTGCCCCGGCGCGTACCAGTTTCAACCCGTTGTAATCCATGGGGTTGTGGCTGGCGGTGACTTCAATGCCACCGTCCACACCTAAATGAAAGGTCGCGAAATAGACTTCCTCGGTACCGGCGAGGCCAAGATCCAGCACATTCACACCGGCATCACGCAACCCTTCGGTCGCGGCGTGCTTGAGAGATTCACTGGTGAGGCGGACATCGCCACCAACCACCACCGTGGTGTGCTTGAGGTATTCCCCATAGGCCCGGCCAATGCGGTAGGCGATGGTATCGTTGAGTTCATCGGGCATGCGGCCACGGATATCGTAGGCCTTAAAACAGGAAAGTGATGTCATGAGTGATGGATAACTTTCAGTAACGTGGAGAGAAGATAACAGGCACCCTAAGCAGTGTTGCGGGAACCAGACGTGAACATTGCGATCTAGTAACTCAAGTTACGCACAAGACTGAAAATACGGCATTATTGCCGGTATGAAACACGATCTGATTGAGCTGTACTCTGACTACCTTCTGTCCTCTTTTGGCAAAACAACCGCAACCGGTTT
>MUIA01000138.1 GCA_002084115.1 Oceanospirillales bacterium LUC14_002_19_P2
CAATATTCTCAAAACCTTCGGGTAACTGTGGTCGGCGAGACATCGTTTCAAAGAGAATTCGTTGATGATGCCTAAGGATAGCTGGCATCAGGCTTAGGACTTAGAAAATACGATTGGTATTAGTTGCCAGCAATCGTCATACCATCGATCAACAATGACCCCGTCTGGATATTACCGCGCCGGTCCACATCATTACCCACCGCCTGTAACTGCATAAACATGTCTTTCAGATTACCCGCAATGGTAATTTCTGAGACCGGATACTGGATCTCACCATTTTCTACCCAGAACCCGGCTGCACCACGGGAATAATCACCGGTCACGATATTCACGCCATGACCGATCAACTCAGTCAACAGGAGGCCGGTCCCCATCTGCTTCAGCAGAGCTTTCTGATCACCCGCATTGCTATCAATGAACAGGTTACGTGCACCACCCGCATTAGCGGTACTTTTCATGCCCAACTTGCGGCCTGAGTAAGTACTCAACAGATAGTTTGCTAATATGCCATCCGCAATGAAATCCTTGGCGTAGGTTTGCAGACCATCACCATCAAATGCGCCAGACCCCATACCTCCTTTCAAGAGGGGTTGTTCATGTATGTGCACCCACTCAGGAAATATCTGCTTACCGAGATGATCCAGCAGGAAAGAAGACTGACGGTAGAGATTACCACCACTGATGCCCGCCATCAGGTTCCCGATCACACCGCCGGCCAGCTCAGCACTGAACAGAACGGGCACCTTGCAGGTTTTCAGTTTCTGACCACCAAGGCGACGAATTGTGCGTTCTGCTGCAGTACGCCCCACATCCACCATCCGATCCAGCAGATTGCCGTCGCGAGCGACGGTGTACCAGTAGTCACGCTGCATGTCGTCGCCTTTCTGGGCAATCACCACACAGCTGACACTGTGTCGACTGGACGCCTGCGCACCAATAAAGCCATAACTGTTCCCATAGACACGACAACCCTGATGGGTATTCACGGTCGCACCGTCTGAATTGGTGATCAGTGGGCTCGACTCTCGTGCTGCAGCCTCACATTCACGGGCAAGATTAATGGCCTCTTCCGTATCAATACCCCAGGGATGATAGAGATCCAGATCAGGGAATTCAGTTGCCATCAGCGCTTTGTCCGCCAAGCCGGCACAGTCATCCTCACTGGTGTAGCGGGCAATATCACAGGCAGCTTCTACAGTGGCACGAATGGCATCCGGGCTGGAATCGGTCGTACTGGCAGACCCTTTGCGCTGCCCGAAATACACCGTAATACCAAATCCCTTGTCCTGGTTGAATTCCACGGTTTCCACCTCGCCGAGGCGAACCGAGGCGGATAATCCAGCATCACTGCTGGCGCCGACCTCACAGGCTGAGGCGCCCTGGCGGCGCGCCTCGGCAACAATGTCTTCCACCAGCGTCTTCAGACGCTCTTGCTCAACGGCTGGATCGATAGCAGGCTGCAGTTGATGGCTGGTCATTCCAACTCCCAATGGCGTTGTTTGCGATAAACCTCATTGTACCGTCAGGCTTGGCCAAGGGGAAAGCGTACTGTGGCCGATCTGACCGGACTTTCCTGACAACAAACGCTACAATGCACCCCATCCTATGAGTGTGGAATAGCAATGAATCACCCCGACAATTTTGGAGAACAGGACGAGTTCGACGACATCGAGTATGTCAGCAAAAGCCAGATCAAGAAGGAAATGCACGAACTCAGGGATATAGGCGCAAGACTTCAGGAGCTGAAACCGGCACACTTGGAGAAACTGGTGCTGACAGAGCGCCTGAGAGCGGCTCTGGAAGAAGGGCGTCGCATCAAGAGCTTTAACGCCAAGAAACGGCACCTGAATTTCATTGGCAAGTTAATGCGCGACCAGGACGTAGAACCGATCCAGGAACTGCTGCAACGGCTGGACAGCCAGACGGAAGAGAGCGCCCGCCACTTCCACCAGCTGGAACGCTGGCGCGAACGCCTCCTGACGGAAGGCAATGCGGCATTGACGGAGTATATGGATGAGTACCCGCAGGCTGACAACCAGTATATCCGCCAGCTGGTTCGGAATGTCCTGAAGGAACAGAAAGAGAACAAACCACCGGTCCAGAATCGGAAACTGTTTCGCTATCTGCGCGAAGTCAGTGAAGACATGAGACCCGTGGAGTAGTCATGCGTCAGGCAGTCTCAACAGGAGACTGCCTGTCACCCGCTCTCAGGTGCCGGTGCCGCCTACTGTGATTTCATCAATCTTCAAGGTCGGCTGACCCACGCCAACAGGGACGGACTGCCCATCCTTGCCACAAACCCCTACACCGGTGTCCAGCTTCAGGTTATTGCCCACCATGGACACCCGGTTCATGACTTCCGGGCCATTACCAATCAATGTCGCCCCCTTGACCGGTGAGGTGACCTTTCCGTTCTCAATCAGATAAGCCTCACTGGTGGAAAACACGAATTTGCCCGAGGTAATATCAACCTGCCCACCCCCCATATTGGCCACATAAATTCCTTTATCCACCGAAGCGATAATCTCATCATGTTCATCGGAACCGGCCAGCATGTAAGTATTGGTCATACGCGGCATGGGCAGATGGGAATAGGACTCACGACGGCCATTGCCGGTCGAGACACCACCCATCAGACGGGCATTCATCTTATCCTGCATATAGCCCTTGAGAATGCCGTTCTCAATCAACACAGTACATTCAGAAGGCACACCTTCATCATCCATATTCAAGGAGCCGCGACGGCCAGCAATCGTTCCATCATCCACAATCGTACACAGCGTAGACGCGACTCGCTCACCAATACGGCCAGAAAAGGCAGAGCTGCCTTTACGGTTGAAATCCCCTTCCAGACCGTGCCCAACCGCTTCATGCAGCAAGACGCCATTCCAGCCAGCCCCAAGGACGACGGGCATGGCACCGGCCGGTGCCGGCACAGCCGCAAGGTTAACCAGCGCCTGTCGCACCGCTTCCCGGGCATAATCACGCCAAAGGTCGCCCTCCAGAAACATCTGGTAGGTGCCACGGCCCCCACCACCAAAAGAACCCCGTTCAAGCCGGCCATTCTCTTCGGCAATCACACTGACATTCAAGCGAACCAGCGGACGAATATCGGCTGCCAGCGTACCATCACTGGCAGCCACCAGAATGGTTTCATACACGCCAGCCATACTGACGGTCACCTGCTTGATTCGGCTGTCTTCCTGCCGGGCGGCCTGGTCAACATGCTTCAGCAGCTCAACTTTCTGATCCCGGCTCAGGGTATCCAGAGGATTGATCTCATCATAGAGACTGAGCGGCTGACTTCTTCCCCAGGCCTGCACTGCACGCGACTGCCCCTGCCGGGCAATACTCCGTGAGGCGCCGGCTGCCGCTTCCAGCGCAACGAGCTCAATATCGTTGGCATAAGCAAATCCGGTTTTTTCGCCGCTCATGGAACGCACGCCGACCCCACGGTCCGCGTTGAAGCTACCTTCCTTGACGATGCCGTCTTCCAGCACCCAGCCTTCATGGCGGCTGCTCTGGAAATAGAGGTCTGCGGCATCAATCTGGTGCCCCAGCATCCCATGGAGGACCTGCTCGATGTGTTTCTCTTCAAGGCTTGATGGTGCCAGCAGGTGTTCTCTGGCGAGACTCAGAATATCTGTCATGAATTATTCTCTGGCTTTTCCCGCTTGTCTTAAGGCTATGGTATGAAAGGCCGGGAACCGGCACAAGAAGAGTATGATTAACTGTTAGCTATTTTGTTCATAACCGACGGTGGGACAGGCAGGGCATCTGCCGCCGAACCTCAGCCAGCCGGGCCATATCCAGCTCCGCCATGATGACTCCCGGCTCATTCGCGGCTTCCGCCAATACTTCACCCCACGGATCAATAATCATGGAATGCCCCCAGGTTTCCCGGCTCTTGCCATGGCGCCCACACTGATTGGCAGCCAGAACAAAAGACTGGTTCTCAATGGCCCGGGCTCGCAACAGTACTTCCCAGTGCGCTTCACCGGTCACCCGGGTAAATGCTGCTGGCACCGTGAAAATATCTGCCTCTTGCTTAGATAAAGCTCGATACAATTCAGGAAAGCGAAGGTCATAACAGACAGACAAACCGACCTTTCCCACTGCCGTTTCCACACTCACCACCTGATCGCCATGTCGGTAGTTATCGGATTCGCGATAGGTGCCCTTACCGTCCGCCACCTCTACATCAAAAAGATGCATTTTGTTATAACGGGCCTGCTGATGACCCTCAGGGTCATAGACAAAACAACTCGCGAAGTGTCGCTCATCAGGGCAGGATGCCTGCGAATTGCAGGGTGTTGTACCACCAATAACCCATAACCCCAACGCCCTGGCCTGATCGGAAAGAAACTGTTGAACCGTTGAGAAAATTCCTTCTTCCACACCCAGTGCTTTAAGGTCTCCTTCAAGGCAGCTAAAACACTCCGGCAAAACTGCCAGTTCGGCGCCCTGATCAGAGGCCTGCTTAAGCCAGCGCGCTGCCTCTTTCAGGTTTGCAGCGACATCAGGGCCAGAGTTCATCTGAATAACCGCGACACTTGCCATAACCACCCCGGCTATCAGTCTTTCTTGACCTTGTTGGAAAACAACTTGTCCAGCTTCACATCAGGGTCTGCAAATGGTCCCTTGATTTCATAGCGGACACTGGCGAGCTGCTCGACCTTCTTGCCCCAGATTTTATCAAACAGGTAGATAGCGCCCGCAATCTGGGGCTGTCCCAAAAGCAAGCTCACCAGCGGCAGATTTTCCGTGACTGGCAGTGTCACCACCAGCTCCAGATTCAGATTTTGCTTTTGCAGGTCAATGACACCGCCCAGCTTGAAGTTAGACGACGGACCAGACACTTCTATGGGTTCTGCGAAAGTAATCAGCCCCTCATTGAAGTTCATGACCCCTTTGATCCGGTCAAACGTGACGCCCGACTTGAACAGGTCTGAAAAATCGAGCTTCAGGCGGCGGGTGATGGAATCCAGGTTGAGAATACCAAAAATCCGCAATACACCGGATGCCGCATCCGATGAGAGGAAGCGACCATCCTTGATATCAATCCCCACCCGCCCTTTCAGACTTTTCGACATAAACGCTGCCGGCGAACCTGGCCAGGCGACATCCGCCGTAAACACCGCCTTACGTGTCGTAATGCGATCGGGATACCCCCAACTTGCCAGCACACGCTTCAAGTCACCGGTTGATATATGCCCCTTGTAATGGGTATCCGGTTTTCCGTCCACCAGGTTCCACGCCAGAGAACCATGCAGCCCCAACCCGCCCAAGGCACCATTGAGCTCCTGCAGCACAATACCGGTATCCGTTTTACGGGTCTGAAGACTGACCTTGCCAAACTCACGTTCGCCTATGCGTACATCCTGTATATCAATATCCATGACAGGAATCGTCTTCGGATTCACATCCGCCAGGGGATCTTTCTCCAGCTGTTCCGGCTTAGGTTCTTCTTCCTGGGCCAGCAGAGATTCCGGCAATACCAGTTTTTCCACATCCAACACCAGCGGCGTATCCTGATTCGGTACGGTCAGGGTGCCCTTTGCCATCGGCGACGTTAACCGGATATGGGTGCCTCGGGGATCACTGAGGACACTGAAGCGGGTATCATCCAGCACATAGTCATCCACTTTCAGCTGCTGAATGGAAAAATCACTGACACTGAGCGCCAGTCCGCCCACCGTCAATCCATCAGCCGCCGGCCCGCTGCCTGTGTTTTTTTTCTGAGTCGATGACTGGCTATACCCTTGCCACCATCTTTGCCAAGGTGATAAATCCAGCGTTTTGAGGCCACCCGCTACCTGAAGACCCGTTTCCGGCAGACGGGGTTTTCCCTTGCCAAAATAAACGACACCAGACTTCAGCGTCTGTCCATCCAGCTTCAGGAGCGATGTGAGCTCGCCCCCCAGGGTGGTACGCACTGTCACAGCGCCCTTATCTGGCAGTGTGGCGCTCACCTGAAGCTTTCTGGCACGTTTCTCCGCCTTACCCAACGGCGCAGGCAGAGGGATGGTGACACCTTTGAGTTCACTGGTCACATCCAGAGTGATGCCACCCTTGTCGGGTATCACCAGATCTGCGCGATAGGTGGTCTGACCACGAATCCAGGGGGACAAATCCTGCCCCAGCGATGACTGGATAGCCGCCACATTCGCCGTCCCTTCCAGACCTAACCGCACGGTATCCGATGTCACATCGGTCTGAATATCCAGCTTCACCAGCTTGTCATACAACAAGGCCTGCAGGCCCTGGGTGTAGAGACCTTTTTCCGTGGTGTAGTGGAATTGTCCGGCAACATTCTTAAGGGATACATCCGGACTCGTCAGGGCAAAACTGCCATTATCGGTGGTAACCGCAACATCAATTTTGTCATCCAAGCCTTCTTTTAACGGGATGCCGAGGCTAAGCTGAATATCGAGATCACCACCGAGTGACCAGTTATCGGCGGCATTGTGGATAGCCTCTGCAATCGGTGTCTCACGCAACAGCTTGAGACCATCCTTACCCGTTGACACCAGGCCAGCCTTCACATCCAACACCAGCGGATCCGCAGTCTCCAGATCTGGCACCGAAGCCTTGAGACTCACTACCCGACTGTCATAAAGACGGGCTCGACTGGCCGATACGTTGACGGCATCCTGGTCGACCAGCACCAGCCCTTTAATATCCTTGAGTTCAGGCCAGTCCGGGCTGTACATCAACTCGCCGTTTTCAATATTGAAGTAAAGGCCCCAGGTCACATCGTTAGGGGCATCAGTTACATCAAGCGGCCCATTCCAGATGAATGCGCCATCATTGATCACAGCGCCATGGATGCTGGTTTTCAGCCAGCGCACCAGGTCTTCATCCATGCCGATCTTAACCGGCAGGTATTTCTCCGCATAACGGGCATCGCCGTTGGTGATGCCGACTTCCAACCCCATGGTGACCGGCTCACTATCCAGTGGCACATCCAGACGGAACCGGGCATTCAGGTCGCCTTCTTTGGCCACAAAATGCATGCGATCCGTTCTCAGGCGATACACGTCATCGGTGATGCGCCAATACAGTCGTCCGCTTACCTGTTCGTAGGTCCAGTCCTCATCGAAGACGTTATCAAGCCCAAGCACAAAATCCTTGCTCTCAAGATCCAGCAGACCTTCCCAGGCAGTCATGCGTAACCTGCCCGAAATATGCTCGCCGGAGGGCGCGCCTTCCCAGGAATCCACCGCGACCTCATCCAGAATGGCGGCGAGATCAAAATCAAATTTCTCACGTTCCGGATAAAACCGCAGCACCACCTGCTCCAACTCACCACGGGGGTTCAACACTCGAAGGAGTTTGTCAGTGATGCCCGGCAGGGCCACAGTATCCAGCATCTGCTTCAGCGGTTGGAGGGAAATACTGTCAGTCGCTACCGTCAGCTGAGATTCAGGTTCATGACGAGAAGAAAAATAGAACTGGCTGCGAGGATAGGGAATACCCCCAAAGATAAACTGCCAGTCCTGCAGCCAGGCCTGCCAATCTTGCTGATCCCCTTTAGCAAACAGCCGGGTACTGAAATCTGTCAGCGGCGGCAGGGTGCGATTCTGCCAGTCAAGGTCCAGCATGGGCGCTTTCAAATCACTGCTGACCTGCCACTGCCCTTTATTCCATTCAGCCTGAACCTCCGCTGCCACGCGGAGCTGATTGAGTTTAATACCAAAATGCTTCTGGGCTATGCCCTCAAACAGTGGCAGCCAGGGTTTGATATTGATCTGTTCCGCTTTCAGGTGCCCGGACAACCGGATATCCGGCCAACGCAAAAGCGGCCCTTCTGCCGCTAGGTTCAGCGACAAATCATCCCCACCATCAGTCACCAAACGACCCGAAAGATGACGATTAGCTCTCGTACCGCCCACACGGAGATGCTCCACCATCAGTCCGGCACGATCCCCCTTGTCATTGGCAACCTGCAGGTAGACATCTCGGAAATGAATGCTCTCCTGATTATTCAGAACATCAGTCAGTTCCTTTAGATTTCGTTCGCTGACCGCTGTCGGTTGATTAGCGGCAGCAGCAGTGCTTGCCTGTGGGAACCCGGCCACGCCCCACTGACCGTTATTAAACGTCAGCTTAAGTTGCGCACCGTCGACTGCAATGCTGTCAAACACCGGGGATAACGTACGAATGCTGGCGAGGGTATCCAGTTGCAGAATGGCGGTATCAATCTCTACCGCCGTCTTGCCGGGCTGATCCTGTTGATAAACACGGATACCGGCAACAGCAATGGCGGGGTTGTAGTTGTAGATACGCCTCTTGATCGACGTCAGAGAAACCTTCGTCTTGAAGGTATTACCAAGATAGACCTGCAATTCATCCCTGAAATTATCCATCCAGGGCATCAGCAGACGAACGACACTGACAGTCAGTGCCGTGGATATCATGACTGCGGCAAATGTCAGCCAGGTTGCCTTTGCCAGTCTCTTCATGGATTCTGCCGATTACCCTCAAACCAGTACGACATCAAATTGCTCCTGCGAGTAACGGGGTTCCACCTGGAAACGGATGGTCTTGTCCAGGAACGCTTCCAGCTCTGCCACATTGTCCGACTCTTCATCCAGCAGCTGGTCCACCACGGCTTCAGAAGCCAGCACCAGATAGGTGTCGTTCTCATAGGCCCGGGCTTCACGCATGATTTCCCGGAAGATTTCATAGCAGACGGTTTCAGCGGTTTTCAATGTGCCGCGGCCGTTACAGGTCGGGCAGGCCTCACAGAGCGTGTTTTCCAAAGATTCCCGGGTACGCTTGCGGGTCATTTCCACCAGACCCAGTTCAGATACGCCGGTAATATTGGTCTTGGCGTGATCCCGCTCCAGGTTTTTCTCCAGGGTACGCAGGACCTGACGCTGGTGCTCAACATCTTCCATATCAATGAAATCAATGATGATGATACCGCCCAGGTTGCGCAGCCGAAGCTGTCGGGCAATGGTCGTGGCCGCTTCCAGGTTGGTTTTGAAGATGGTTTCTTCCAGATTCCGGTGCCCGACAAAACCACCGGTATTCACATCGATGGTGCTCATGGCTTCGGTCTGATCAGCGATCAGGTAACCGCCGGATTTCAGCTCAACCCGCCGGCTAAGTGCCCGGTTGATTTCATCTTCCACACTGAACAGGTCAAAGAGAGGACGCTCGCCGGTGTAATACTCCACCCGGCCATCCAGGTGAGGCACCAGTTTCCGGACAAACTTGCAGACTTTGTTGAAGGTATCGAGCGAATCGATCCGGATCTTTTCAATATCCGGCTCAACCAGGTCACGCATGGTGCGCAGATGGAGCGGCAAGTCTTCGTAAACACAGTCCGGTGCCACAGAATCCTTAATTTGTTCCTCTACTGTTGTCCACAGCCGATGCAGGAACAGGATGTCCGCCAGCAATTCCTGCTCACCAATCCCTTCCGCCGCCGTACGCAGGATAAAGCCGCCTTTGTCATTCAGGCTTTCCTGCTCCAGCAGTCGCTCAACGGTATCCTTGAGACGCTCTCGCTCCTGAGGATCCTCAATACGCAGGGAAATACCAACATGGTTGTTATGGGGCATCAACACAAGATAACGGGCAGGAATAGAGATATGGGTGGTAAGCCTGGCCCCCTTGGTGCCAATCGGATCCTTGGTGACCTGCACCACCATGGACTGCCCTTCACGCACCAGCTCAACAATGCCCGGTTCCCCCGCCCCCTCCGGACGGTTGTTACGGTCAAAGATTTCACTGGCGTGAATAAAGGCGGCTTTTTCCAGGCCAATATCGACAAACGCCGCCTGCATGCCCGGGAGTACGCGGACCACCTTGCCTTTATAGATATTGCCGACAATGCCGCGGTTACGGCTACGCTCCACATAGACTTCCTGCAGAACGCCGTTCTCAACCAGCGCCACACGGGATTCCATGGGCGTGATATTCATGAGAATCTCTTCGCTCATCCCTTTACATCCCCCAAACTTCTCGGATTCCAGGTATCTTTACGTAACCTGCCCGTACCGGGGTATGCGTTATTATCGCTGAACATGGCAAGACAGGCTCACTTATTCTTGGTTAAACCCGGTGGATTTCCCGATGACGGGTAATACCCACACAGCGGATCAGTTCATTCATTATTGCCAGTACGGCACGCCGAAACAATCCAACAGGTCAACGGTTTCGGCAATCGGCAGGCCGACCACCCCGGAATAACTACCCTGCAGCTCCCTCACAAATACTGCACCCAGCCCCTGTATACCATAGGCACCGGCTTTATCCCGGGGTTCCCCCGTCTCCCAGTAACGGGCAATTTGTTCTTCGGATAATGGATTAAATAGTACCCGGGTAATGCTGAGACGGCTCTCCAGGCGTTCGCCATCGTTAACCGCCACGGCCGTCATCACCTGATGATCACGACCAGCCAACGAACTTAACATTGCCACGGCCTCTTCACGGTCGGCCGGTTTGCCCAGGATTTTGCCGTCAACCACTACAGACGTATCGGCAGCCAGAACCGGCCGCTGTACCATCCGGGCGTCCTGCATTGACGCCAGTCCGGCCCGGGCTTTTTCGGAGGCCATGCGGGCAACATACTCTTCCGGTATTTCCCCGGCGCTTGGTGTTTCATCAATATCGCCCGCTACCAGCTCATAGCGCACCCCTATCTGATCCAGAATCTCCCGACGCCGGGGTGAGCGGGAGGCGAGGTACAGCGATACAGCACTCATGGTGAAACCACCTTATTGTTCAGACGAAAACCGGCCGATCAGACAATCCCGAACCGCCGTCGCAAACTATGGAGAAGCAAGGATAGCCATGGCCACAGCAGGGCGCTGGTCACAGCGGGTAATACATAAATCAGGGATGGCTGAATATGCCCGATGGCACTGTTGATCCAGAGACAAATCAACTGGTAGAGCCCGATGATCACCAGCACCATAAACGTCTGCTGCCAGAGCGGATACAACCGCAACCGACGATACGATTTGTGGGTGGCCATAGCGAGAATCAGCATGGCAATGGCATTCTGCCCCAGCACAACGCCCAGCATGACATCCATCAACAGGCCAATACACCAGGCAAAGAACACCCCATAATTCTGTGGCAACACCAGCAGCCAGAACATCACGGCCATGGCCATCCAAGCCGGACGGGCCAGCGACAACCAGGGTGGCAGGGGAATAATACTGAGAACCGCTGCCAACAGCAGCGTCAGCCAGACCAGCCAGTGATGCCCTGTTCTATACATCACCCTTCTCCTTCGGGCTTTTCAGCCTGCTGTTGTCGGGCTGCCTCTGCCGCCTCGGTGAATACCAGCATGACCAGACGCCCCTCATTCAGCTGGGCGGCCGGCTTGGCAACGATCCGCGCAAACGGGCGACCGGTATCACGGGCCACCTCTGTCACGACCGCTACCGGATAACCAAAAGGATAACGCTGCCCCAGGCCTGAACTCACCAACAAGTCACCTTCCTGGATATCCGCCGTATCCGGCACATGCAGCAGCTCCAGGTCATCACCGCTTTCTGTCCCGACGGCGATAGCACGGTAACCATTACGATTGACCTGCACCGGCACCCGGTTGTTGCTGTCAGTAATCAGTAGGACACGACCGGTAAACGGCGTCACGGAGATCACCTGCCCCATAACACCGTGGGCATCCAGCAATGGCTGCCCCACATAAACATTATCCGCAGAACCTTTATTGATGATGATCTGCTTGACCTGCGGATCAGGATCAATCCCGATCAGCTCCGCTACCGTCACCCGCTCTTCCACCCCCTGGGAAGAATTCAGCAACTCCCGGAGCCGGACATTCTGGGCGGTGAGCGCCGCATATTTCTGCAGTTTCTGTTCAAGGATCAGATTACGGGCATTCAGACGGGCGTTATCCTCAATCAGACCGGTATGGGAGGAAACGGCATCACTGGCAAGGGAAAACAGGCGGGCAGGCGTGTCAGCCAGCCACTGGATCGGCGTCACCACGACACCGAGGTAGGACCGGACATGCTTCAGATAATCAAAACGGTGGTCAACAAACATTAACACCAGGGACACGAGCATCAGCAGCGTAAATCGCGCCCAGATTGACTGACCTTTGCGAAAGATAGGGTTAATGGAAAACTCCTGACCCGTCGAGTCTTCTAGATAAATACCAAAGGACTGAATACACGACGAAACACGAATGCTGGGTGTTCACCGGACGTCATCCGTCCTTCCCTGAACCACGACAGCCGGACATCAAGCCCGGCTGCCAGGATCAACCATCACGGCACAGTACTACTCGGTGGACAGCAGATCCATACGGTGCTTGTCCATCATCTCCAGTGCCTTGCCGCCGCCACGGGCGACACAGGTCAGCGGATCTTCCGCCACAATCACCGGCAGGCCGGTTTCTTCACTGATCAGGGTATCGAGACCGCGCATCAGGGCGCCACCACCGGTCAGCACCAGGCCACGCTCGGCGATATCGGAGGCCAGTTCAGGCGGAGACTGTTCCAGTGCACTTTTCACCGACTGCACGATCGCCGCCAGGCTGTCTTCCAGTGCTTCCAGAATCTCACGGCTGTTCAGGGTGAAGCTGCGCGGCACCCCTTCGGCCAGGTTACGACCACGGACATCAATCTCACGGGTTTCATCCATGGGATACGCCATGGCGATTTCCTGCTTGATGCGTTCAGCAGTGGAATCACCGATCAGGCTGCCGTAGTGACGACGCACATAGGTCACGATCGCTTCATCAAACCGGTCGCCACCAATGCGTACGGATTCGGAATACACGACACCGCTCAGGGAGATGATGGCGATCTCCGTGGTACCACCACCGATATCCACCACCATGGAACCGTTGGCTTCCTCAACAGGAAGACCGGCGCCGATCGCGGACGCCATGGGTTCTTCAATCAGGTACACTTCACGGGCACCGGCACCCAGTACCGATTCCCGGATCGCCCGGCGTTCCACCTTGGTGGATTTGCAGGGCACACAGACCAGCACACGCGGGCTGGGCTGGATCACACTGTTCTCATGCACTTTATTGATAAAGTGCTGCAGCATTTTTTCACAGACATCGAAGTCGGCAATGACGCCGTCCTTCATGGGCCGGATGGCAGTGATATTGCCCGGAGTCCGTCCCAGCATACGCTTGGCGTCGGAACCGACCGCCACCACGCTTTTCTGGCTACCCAGGTTACGAATCGCCACAACCGATGGCTCATCCAGGACAATCCCTTTTTCACGCACATATACCAGCGTGTTGGCTGTTCCCAGGTCGATAGAGAGGTCTGTCGAGAACAGGCCTCGTAATTTTTTCAGCATTTTGTAATGTTACCCTGCACGGTCCGGGGGGAAAAACTGTAAGCCCCGTTATCTTTCATAAAACTCTAACAATGGCGGGAATGCCGGACAACCCGCAAAATAGGATAAGTATGCCTTGCATTTGCCAGTAAGGAAACGATATTGTCACGCAATTCACTATCCCGGCCGTTGCATCCCTTGAGATTCAAACGCCAACCCCCTACATTAAGCCGATTAATTGCACTTAACCCGTTGATCCTGCACACGCAATCGAAGGGTTCGCTTATTTGTCACATTCCGGAGAATGATCCCTATGGCGATTGACCGCTCCACGATATCCAGTGTGGCGCATCTGGCTCGTCTGTCCATCAGCGAGACAGAGGCCCAGAAGACCACCGACAACATCGTGAACATTCTTGAACTGATCAACCGAATGCAGGCAGTGGATACCGACGGCGTCGAGCCCATGGCCCACCCGCTGGATGCGGTTCAGCGCCTGCGCCCGGATGTGGTGACAGAAACCAACCAGCGTGAACACCTGCAGGAAAATGCCCCGGCGACGGAAGACGGCCTGTTCCTGGTTCCCCGGGTCATTGAATAAAGCGCCGCCAGCAACCCGAACCCTCTTGCTCCGGCATAACCTGTATTCACCTGATACCAAGACATGCATAACAAGACATTAGCCAAACAGTCCCGCGCCCTGGCCGCCGGCGACATCTCCAGCGAAGAGCTGACCCGCGCCTACCTGGACCGGATCCGCGACCTCGACACCACCTACAACAGCTACATCACCGTGACCGAAGAGCTGGCCTTAAATCAGGCCCGTAACGCGGATAAGCTGCGCGCCGAAGGCAAAGCGACCCCGCTGACCGGTATTCCGCTGGCGCAGAAAGATATTTTCTGCACCGAAGGTGTGAAAACCAGCTGCGGTTCCAAGATGCTGGATAACTTCATCGCGCCTTACGAGTCCACCGTCACCCGGAATTTCAACGATGCCGGCGCGGTCATGCTGGGCAAGACCAACATGGACGAGTTCGCCATGGGCTCCTCCAACGAAAGCAGCTACTACGGCATCGTGCGTAACCCCTGGAACCCTGAAATGATTCCCGGCGGTTCTTCCGGCGGCGCGGCGGCCTGTATCGCGGCACGCCTGGCAGCGGGCGCGACCGGTACCGATACCGGCGGCTCCATCCGTCAGCCAGCGTCCATGTGCGGTATCACCGGCATCAAGCCCACCTATGGCCGGGTTTCCCGCTGGGGCATGATCGCCTTTGCTTCCAGCCTGGACCAAGCCGGCCCCATGACCCGCACCGCGGAAGACGCCGCGATGATGCTGAACGTCATGGCCGGTTACGATCCGAAGGATTCCACCTGCGTTAACCGCGAAGTGCCGGACTACACCGCCGACCTGACCAAGCCGCTGGACGGCCTGCGCATCGGTCTGCCGAAAGAGTATTTTGCGGCCGGTCTCGACAGCCGTGTCGAAGCCATCATTCGCGATGCAGTCCGTGAATACGAAAAGCTGGGCGCCACCGTCAAAGAAGTCAGCCTGCCCAGTTCCGACCTGGCGGTTGCGGCGTATTACGTTATCGCACCGGCGGAAGCCTCCTCCAACCTGTCCCGTTTCGACGGCGTACGCTTCGGCTACCGCTGCGAAGACCCGCAGGACCTGGAAGACCTCTACAAGCGCAGCCGCAGCGAAGGCTTCGGTGGCGAAGTGAAGCGCCGTATCCTGGTGGGTACTTACGCGCTGTCTGCCGGTTACTACGACGCCTACTACCTGAAGGCCCAGAAGATCCGCCGCCTGATCAAGGACGACTTCACCCGCGCCTTCCAGGATGTGGACGTGATCATGGGCCCGACTGCCCCGGCGCCTGCCTTCCCCATCGGCGACAAGACCGACGACCCGGTCGCCATGTACCTGTCGGACATCTACACCATCGCCACCAACCTGGCGGGTCTGCCCGGCATGACCCTTCCGGCGGGTTTTGTGGACGGACTGCCCGTGGGCCTGCAGCTGACCGGCAACTACTTTGATGAAAGCCGCCTGCTGAACATCGCGCACCGGTTCCAGATGGCCACCGACTGGCACGCCCAGGCACCGGCCGCCCTGTAACAGATTGATTTTGACCGCCTGCCGACGCCGGCAGGACTGAAAAGAGGTTTACAACATGGAATGGGAAGCGGTCATCGGGCTGGAGGTACACGTCCAGCTCGCCACCAAGTCCAAGATTTTCTCCGGTTCGTCCACCGCGTTTGGTGCCGAGCCGAACACTCAGGCCAACGCCATTGACCTGGGCCTGCCGGGCATACTGCCGGTGGTGAACGAAGAAGCCGTGAACATGGGCATTCGCTTCGGCCTTGGCATCAATGCCAAGATCAACCAGCGCAACGTCTTTGACCGGAAGAACTACTTCTACCCCGACCTGCCCAAGGGCTACCAGACCACCCAGCTGGACCACCCGATTGTCGGCGCCGGTGAAGTGGAACTGACCCTGGAAGACGGCAGCCGTAAAACCGTACGCCTGCACCATGCCCATCTGGAAGAAGACGCCGGCAAGAGCCTGCACGAAGACTTCCAGGGCATGACCGGCATCGACCTGAACCGGGCCGGCACCCCGCTGCTTGAAATTGTCTCTGAGCCGGACATGCGCAGTGCGAAGGAAGCGGTCGCTTACCTGAAGTACCTGCATACGCTGGTCTGCTACCTGGGTGTGTCCGACGGCGACATGTCTCAGGGCTCCATGCGCTGTGACGCCAACGTTTCCGTGCGCCCGAAAGGTCAGGAGAAGCTGGGTACCCGCGCCGAGATCAAGAACGTCAACTCCTTCAAGTTCGTAGAACGCGCGATCAACCATGAGATCGAGCGCCAGATCGACCTGCTGGAAAGCGGCGGCACCGTGGTGCAGGAAACCCGCCTGTACGATGCCGACAAGGACGAGACCCGCTCCATGCGCAGCAAGGAAGAAGCCAACGACTACCGTTACTTCCCCTGCCCTGACCTGCTGCCGGTGGTGATCGACGACGAACACATGGAACGTATTCGCCAGACCATGCCGGAACTGCCCGCGGCCAAGCAGGCCCGTTTCACGGCGGAATACCAGCTGAATGATTACGACGCCAATCGTTTGGTGGAAGACCGGACCACGGCCGATTTCTTCGAGCAGGTCGCGAAAAGCGGTGGTGATGCCAAGCTGGCGGCCAACTGGGTGATGGGCGAACTGGCCAGCCGTCTGAACAACGACAGCCTGACCATCAGCGAATCCCCGGTGAATGCCGAGATGCTGGGCGGCCTGATCACCCGCATCCGCGACAACACCATCTCCGGCAAGATCGCCAAGCAGGTGTTTGACGCCCTGTGGAGCGGTGAAGGCCAGAGTGCGGATGACGTGATCGAGATGAAAGGCCTCAAGCAGGTGACCGATACCGGCGCCATTGAAGCCATCATCGACGAGGTGCTGGCGAACTGTGCGGACCAGGTGGCCAACTACCGCGCCGCCGAGGAAAGCAAGCGTGGCAAGATGCTGGGCTTCTTTGTCGGCCAGATCATGAAGGCCTCCAAAGGCAAAGCCAACCCGGGCATGGTGAACCAGATTCTGAAACAGAAGCTGGATCAGTAATTGCTCACAGTTTCCGGGCCGTCACCGGCCCGGATTTTTTACAGCTACCTTCCCTGATAGACCAGCCTGCCCAAACGCCCGCACGTTCCCCACTTGCCATCACTCCTGAAAGACCTTCTCCATACGACTGAGAAAGTACGACTGGCCGGTGAGAATCCCCAGCAAGGCATCCGCGTCCTCCACGGAGAGCACCTTGTTTTCAAGGATGGTGTGGCGGTATTCCTGCAGCGTCACGGCGGCCACCAGGAACGTGGCATACTGCAGCTGTTCATCGTCATCAAACCATTGCTGCAGCGCCATGTCTTTTTCCCGTGAACTGAGATGCCGTGCCGACGCCAGCAACTCCTTCACCAATTGTTTCGTTTTTTCCTGCCAGCCGGCATCCGCCAGGGAGGCGGCTTCGGCATAACGCTGCATCCCGTCCAGGTTGGCCTCGCGTTGTGGCGCCAGCCACTCCACATCTGCAGGACGATCACCCTCACTGTAAAAACGCCGCCCTTCCTGCCATTGCTCGATGATGGATGTCGGCATACGGGAACCCACACCCCCCAGTTCAAACCAGACATCGCGAATATGGATCGCCGTGCCCAGGCCAATGACATCCATGGTGCCGAAGATGCCCAGCGGCCGCCCATAGACCAGCATGAACGCCAGATCGACCATGGGGTAATTGACCACCCCTTCCTCGGCCATATCCATGAAGTGTTCCTTGAGGCGAAACCAGATCCGGTTGAAGGAGTGGCCAAGCTGATCACGAATCGGTAGTGAGTCATTACTTAGCCGGAAAGACCGGATACCAAGGCTTTCGTTAAAGGCTTCCACGGCATCTTTCGTTGCCTGTGCGGCCGGTGAATCGTCCAGCGTCGCCACTTCGGCCGCCGCGCTATGGGGTGAGTAGAGGTGATTAACGGATACCCGCGCTTTCAGATCGTCCGGCAACTGTCGTGCAAGCAGGGTCGCGGGAATCGACGAGGTATTGCTGCCCACCGGCGCCGGGTTCTGATGCTGTGCCAGCTGTAACACCGCCTTTGCCAGCAAGGCCTGTTTGACAGGCACGTCTTCCGTCACCAGTTCCTGGATAAAGACGGCGTCTTGCCAGTGGTCATCCGTCACCTCGTCAATAGACGACAGATAATGAACACTCGCACGCCCCTTCAGCCGCTCCTGCGCCTGGGCCAGTTTGTCCGGATCAATATCCACGATCACCAGGTCCAGCTCATCGCGGTATTTCAGCACCCGGTCGACAAACACACGCCCCGTTGCCCCATAGCCAAAGACAATGACGGCATCCGCCAGCACCTCCACTGCAAAGAGCAACAACCAGGCCACCGCCAAGCCTAGCCCGGATATTTCATAAAGCCGCAGTCTGACCATTCAATTTCGAATTTCCTGTGGGGCTGCTGCTTTATTACTCTGTATTACTCTGTGGCTAAAGGACTTCGGGCCCTGGGCTACTCAA
>MUIA01000050.1 GCA_002084115.1 Oceanospirillales bacterium LUC14_002_19_P2
AAAAATCGAATTGTGGAGTTCGGCAGAGGTCAATTTTTTGCTTTGTTGTCATTGGTCGTTACGGGCTATCTGCAGCTGTGTGTATATTACCCGTTGATACTGGTTTCGCGACAGCCTCTTTAAGGGCTTCAATTCCTCCCGCTGAAGCACCAATGACGACGGCAGAAAATGCATGTTCCCTCATTCTGCCACCGCCTTTTTCCGATAGATTTTCTGATAGATATCCACCGTTTCATACATGGAATCAATGTCGGAAAAACGAATACTTTCACGCGTTCCCAGGCACAACATGCCTTTAGGACAGAGGCTGTCATTAAACAGTTTGAACACCCGGTTTTTCAGATCCCGGTTAAAATAAATCAATACATTCCGACAAATGATCAGGTGCATCTCGCCAAATACCCCGTCAGTCACCAGATTATGGTTGGCGAAAGTCATATTGGCAGAGAGTCGGCGATGAAATTTCAGGGAGTTGTAGCGCTGGTGGTAATAATTGCTCAACAACCCTTCACCGCCTGATTTCATGTAATTTTCTTCGTATTGGGGCAGGTTTTCCGTGCGATAAATCCCCCGTCGGGCAATCTGCAGCGACTCCTCATTCAGATCCGTGGCATAGATCTGCGCACGATCCAGGATACCTGCCTCATACAGCAGAATCGCCATTGAATAGACTTCTTCACCGGTTGCGCATCCAGCGTGCCATATCTTGATAAAAGGCCAGGTTTTTAACCAGAGAATCACTTCGTCCCGAAGCTTCAAAAAGAAAGCCGGATCCCGGAACATCTCCGTCACGGTGACCGACATATGCCGCAACAACAGCGCAAACGCAGAAGCATCATGCAGTACGCGTGGAATCAGGTCAGAAATCTGCTCGCAACCGATATCATCGCGGAATTCCCGGATACGGCGCTTAAGTGACGCGGGCGCATAATCACGAAAATCATAACCATAGTACTGTTTTACCGCATCCAGCAGCAGCCTGACCTCCAGGTTTTCCAGCGCCCTGATTTCATCCTTCGAATCCGTCTCTTCCTGAGCTTCCTGCAACGCATCACGGTCTGCCGGCATTAACAGACTGGAGAGCGTGTCAGATTCATCCTTCCTCTCATCCACTGAGGCAAATTTCCTTCAAAATGGTGCCATCCGCCCCATTTGCGTGATGGCTAGGCTGTATCATCCGATTTTTGCTGTAGCCAAAGCTTCAACATGGCCACCATTTTTTCCATATCAATCGGTTTGGTCATATAGTCATTGGCGCCGGCTTCAATACACTTCGCCCGGTCATCGGACATCGCCTTGGCCGTCAGCGCAATCACTGGCAGGTTCTTGAAACGGGGATGCGCCCTGATCCGGCGGGTGGCTTCATACCCGTCCATCACCGGCATCATGATATCCATCAACACCAGCTCGACATCCGGTTCTTTTTCCAGCTGCTGGAGCGCCAGCTCACCATTGTCGGCCAACACGATTTCCAGATGATATTTCTGCAGGGCCTTGGAAAGGGCAAAGGTATTACGCAGATCATCATCCACCAGCAGAATCTTGCGGCCATTCAGAGCACTGTCATCCACAGCTGCCGGCTTCGCCACCGGTTTTTTCGGTTTCCCTGGCTGAATACTGTGCAGGAATAGATTGACCTCATCGACCAGGCGATCTTCAGAATGCTCTCCTTTCATGACCATGGTACCGGCGAACTCTGCCAGCTCCCGGTGTTCTTCACGGTCAATCTCCCGAGAGGTATTAATGATCACCTGAGGCATACTATCTCCCAGCTGATCATGCAGTTCATGCAGCAATGCCGTACCGTCTTCATCGGGCAGATCGATATCAATGACAAGGCAGTGGTAATGCGTTTTTTTCAGAGCCTCCCTCAAGTCATGACCATTAACCACAACATCGGTTTCAACTCCCCTGCTACCCAGCATGGCAATGGTTTTTTGGCGACTTTCTTCATCCGCATCAATAATCAGGACTTTCTGGATTTCGTGAGCGCGCTTTTTCTCCAGTTTGCCAAAGAGGTTATGCAGCTGTTCTTCAGAGACAGGTTTCTTTAAGAGCGCTGTCGCCCCTTTGTGAAGCAATGAATTATCCAGCTCACGACCTGAAATGATATGAACAGGCATGGAGTGATTCCCTGTCTGCTGTTTCAGCTGTTCCAGAACCTGCTCACCATCCATATCCGGCAACCCAAGATCGAGAATAACCGCCTGGGGATGCACTTTCTGGGCAATCTCAAGCGCATCTTTGCCTGAATGCGCTGTCATACATTCATAGCCTGAACTCTCTGCGACCTTTTTCAGCACAGCCGCAAAAATCTTGTCGTCTTCGACAATCAGCAGAGGCCGATCAGAACCGTCCTGCTTCATTTCAACCTGCTGTGCACTGACCGTACTCTCTGCCGAGACCGTTGCGATGGCTGGCGAGTCATTCGACTCAGGCAACGCAATCATGTCATCGTCCACATCAACGTCGGACGCCTCTTCATCCGACGCTTGTCTAGGCATATCCGTGACATATAGCGTGAAGGTTGCGCCCTTACCGGCCTCACTGGTGATTTGCATCTCACCACCCAGCAATACCGACATTTCACGGGAGATGGAAAGTCCAAGACCGGTACCACCATATTTCCGACTGGTAGAACCATCCGCCTGTTGGAAAGCTTCAAATATCGCAGTCTGCTTCTCTGGCGGGATACCGATACCGGTATCTTTCACAGCAAAGCCAATTACATGTTGACTGTTCTTGAGGTTTTCACTGGCAAAATGGACGTCGTCATCAGGTTTAAAAATCCGCAAGGTGACACTGCCTTCTTCCGTGAACTTGATCGCGTTGGACAACAGGTTTTTGATCACCTGCATCAAACGCTGGCCATCCGAATGGAGATACTCCGGCAGGCCGGAATCGCACGTCACGATATAATCGAGTCCCTTGTTTTCAGCGACAGCACTGAACTGATCCCTCATCTGCCGTTCAACCGATTCCAGCAACACATCTTCCAGATTCAGGATCAGCTTACCGGCTTCAACCTTGGAGAGATCAAGAATCTCGTTGATAAGGTTTAACAGGTCGTGTCCCACCATATCAATGACCTGAGCTGATTCCACCTCATCTTCCGACAGGTTACCGTCATCATTGTCCGCCAACATTCTGGCCAGAATGAGCATACTGTTGAGTGGTGTTCTCAGCTCATGGGACATATTGGCAAGAAACTCGGACTTATAACGACTCGCTTCTTCCAGCTCCTGAGCCTTGGTTTCGAGGTCGTGTCGAGACTCTTCGATTTCCGCAGTCTTGATTTCAATTTCAGCTTTTTGCCTGAACAGGGATTCTGTCTTTTCTTCCAGCTCCGTATTGGCGCGCTGCAGCTCCTCACTCTGGCTTTTCAGCTCTTCTTCAGATTCCCTCAGAATTCGGGTTTGATGTTCCAGCTCCTGGTTAGCCGTACGTAAGTCATCCTGCTGTTTAGTCAGTACCTCGGTCTGGCGAGTGGTTTGCTCCAAGAGCTCCTGTACCCGCTCCCTCGCCTGTACCCGGTTCAATACGATTGCAATGCTTTCCAGTGATGCATCGATAAACTGCTGGGCGCGGTCATCAACACTGCCAAGCAACCCGAACTCCAACACCCCTTTCACAACGTCATCAAACACAATAGGGATAACCAGTACCCGATCAGGTTGACTGGACCCCAGTCCTGAGGCAATCGTGAAATAGTCATCCGGCACATTGACATACATGGTCTGCCGGTCTTCGGCCGCCTGCCCGGGCAATCCCTCGCCAATGACAAAGGACACTGGATGCGCACTGGACATGTTGTAGGCATAACTGCCCATCATCACCAGCCGGTTTCGTTCCGTAAGCACATACATGGCACCTATCTGGAAGCGCAGGTAACGGCACATGAAACCCAAGGTGTTCTGGCAGAGCTCGGTAATCGACAATTCCCCCCGTAATGCCTCGTTCAAGCCGGTGATGCCGCTCTGCAACCAGCTTCTGGCTTCATTTTCGGCGCTGACCCGTCGCAGCTGCTCGGTCATGATGCTAAAACTTCGACTCAGCTGACCAATTTCATTCTGCTGGTCTATCACTTCACCTTTGACATACTCCCCCGATGCCACACGGTTTACCCAGCCATTGATCCGGACCAGCGGCTGTGCAATCCGGCGTGTCGAAACCATGGAAATCAGGAGCACAACAAGGCTGGTAATCACCAATACGGTAAAAAACTGGTTCCTGAACCGGGTGACAGGCTGTAACGCATCCTCCAGGTTCACTTCGGTCAGCAGAACCATGGGGGTTCCCATGATTTCCATATGCCGGTAAACCCCGAGCACCATATCGCCTCGATAGTTACTGTATGCTTCGATGTGGGCTATGGGCGTACCGTCATCCATATCTTCCAGGATGTCTTCATCACCCTCATGGTCGTGCTCATCATCATTCATGACCGCATGATTGTGCTTTTCGCCATGCGCATCCTGGCGGTCCCGGTACTCTGTAAAATGCTCAAGCGATTCCGTATATTCGCCACTAATGGGGTCAATATGATTCAGCCAGTCCATCACCGCAGTAGTATTAATTCGCTGTCCATAGAACAGGCCTTCTTCTTCCGCCCAGAAGCGAACCTTTCCATCCACACCGACAATGTAAGATGAGACATGATCTCCGGTGTCCATTCCCTGGTGGAGTAGCAGCTTGAGATCATCTTGAGAGCGCATTTGCACCGCAATCGTACCGGCGACCTCCCGCTCTTCGTTAATTAGCGGCATAACAAAAAAGCTGACAACTTCGCCGCCTAACGGCTCGTAAGGCTCCAGGTCGGAATAGTGTGGTTCTCCGCTCTCCAGCACCTGTTTGACTGTGGCGCTCAACCGGGTATCGGACAGAACACCATCAAACAGGTTTTCACCCAGTTCCCGGTATTTATGAATGGTGTAGAGAATATTGCCTTTTTCATCAATCAACTGAATGTCGGAATATTTGAAGAAATAGAGGAAATCCACAAATTCAGGAGCATGCCATTCCACTACTTCATGGTACTGGATACCGGCAAGGTACTCCCGTAGGGGAAGATCGGAGATTTCCCAGCTGCTTTTCAGGTCCAGGAGGAAATCCATTGCCAGTCCCGCCCGAAAGAACAGATTGGTAATGACGCTGTCATGGTAATTATCGATTTGCCGCGACAGGAGCAGGTTCACATGGGCAAGTTCATCCTGCTTGTTACGAATGATGCTGTTACTGGAGTTGTTGTATTCGATCAGCCCCACGATCGTCAGCGGTAACAAGGACAAACCGATAAACCAGGACAACAATGTACGTCCCAGCCCTGTGCGGTAGGTGCTCCAGTCATCCTTGCGCTTCATACTCGGTTTCCAGAAAGCCTTTTTCTACGGATTAATAGCCTTCTCTGGTTATCGGCATGAAAGCACCTGTCTACAGCCTGCAGTGATAGCGCGTTATCCTCCTGTCTGATTCATGCGCTTTGTCAAAAATCCTGCGGTTTATGCCTGTTTTGAGACAACTCAAACCACAAATATCCATTTCTGGACTTGCCAGCCTTCCCGACAAACCGATATATTGCTGCCAAGCCCTTAAATAACAATAAAAAAGCCCCTTTAGATAAGGATTTTCCAACCGGGTGCAACCTTTAGCCTGTCGAACAAAGACAGGCGGCCGCTGCCTGCAGCGCAAAAGGATGCCGGTATTGATAGTCTTGACTGGGGGGGACAGCTGCCCATCGGCAGTGATCCACACCTGAATCGCTGTAGTGCCAGAATCATGGCGCTCCTGCAGTACTCCCACCCCAAGCACCGGATCAGTGAACACTGATCTCACCGGCCCCTTTTCGTCAAATTCAGGCAGAGAAGAACGTAAAAACATTAACAACGATAACGGGTTAAGGCGATACAGAATGAAAAAGACGCTACTAACAAGCCTGATTCTGGCCACTTCGACGACGCTGGCAGCCCTGCCGCTGACCGCCGCCCAGGCCGCTGAGGTGCCCGCCGGTGTCAAGCTGGCCAAGGTGCAGGAACTGGTTCGGGGGAATGGTGCGGAACCGGCATCGCTGGATCCGCAGAAGATCGAAGGCTCTCCGGGCTCCCGTATTGCCAAGGATCTTTTTGAGGGGCAGGTGTCTCAGGATGCCAATGGCAACATCATCCCGGCCGTTGCCGAGTCCTGGGAAGCATCACCGGATAACAAGGTCTTTACCTTCAAGCTCCGTAAAGACGCCCGCTGGTCTAATGGTGACCCCGTCACTGCACATGATTTTGTCTATGGTTTCCAGCGCGCCGTGGATCCCAAGCTGGCGTCACCTTACGCCTGGTACATGCAAATTCCCGGTATCGTCAACGCGGATGCCATTATTGATGGTAAGCAAGCACCGGATGCTCTGGGTGTTGCCGCACTGGATAACCATACCTTCCAGATCACTCTGAATAAGCCAATCCCGTTCTTCGTCAAACTGCTGGCGCACCAGACCACCTTCCCGGCACCACGCAATACCATCAAGAAATACGGTGAAACCTGGACCAAGCCCGGTCACAGAGGCTGTCGCGAAACCAGTATCAACGGGTAATATACACACAGCTGCAGATAGCCCGTAACGACCAATGACAACAAAGCAAAAAATTGACCTCTGCCGAACTCCACAATTCGATTTTTTCT
>MUIA01000435.1 GCA_002084115.1 Oceanospirillales bacterium LUC14_002_19_P2
AGACAAACCGGTTGCGGTTGTTTTGCCAAAAGAGGACAGAAGGTAGTCAGAGTACAGCTCAATCAGATCGTGTTTCATACCGGCAATAATGCCGTATTTTCAGTCTTGTGCGTAACTTGAGGGATTCAGTCAAACCATTCAACTGGTCAGACACTATATGCCGGACCTGGAAGTCCTGACCGATGACATCATTGTTGACCACAACAAACTGGCGACAACCTCCACTTTTTACGGCACCCTGAAAAAACCGCTGCCCGGTGTCGAGCCATCAGACCGAGTGATTACACTCTCCGCGATCTCAGTATGGTACCTGCAGTCAGGCAGAATACGCAGCCTGACAACCCTGTTTAATATGGAAGAATTACTGGAACAGACCGGACTCACCACGCTGAAAAGCCAGCTGGCCCCAGTACTGTCAGCGGTATCTTGAATACAGATAGGAGCAACAAGCATGCAAACAGCCTGTTGCTCTTTCACTGTACTCAATGGATTAGCATTCGATCGGCAGGCTCAAAGTCTCTTTCACTTCTTCCATGACGATATAGCTCTTGGATTCCCTGACTCCCGGCAACTTCAACAGGATGTCACCGAGCAGTTTGCGGTATGACGCCATCTCAGAGATCCGGGCCTTGATCAGATAGTCAAAATTACCCGACACAAGATGACACTCCAATACATTCGGCAGGCTGCCCACGGCCTGGCGAAACTCATCGAAAATATCCGCGGATTTGGAATACAGGCTGATCTCGACAAACACCAGCAGTCCTGCTTCCAGAAAGTTCGGATTCAGACGTGCACTGTACCCCTGAATAACATTTTCCCTTTCCAATCGCTTCACACGTTCCATGCAGGGCGTCGTACTGAGCCCTACCTTGTCAGCCAGGTCCACATAGGAAATACGGCCGTTTTCTTGCAGAACTCTCAAGATATTCCGGTCAATCCTGTCTAGCTGTCGTGTAATTTCTTTCCTGTTTCTCATGATACGAATCGATACTCTGGAGCACTGAGAAGTCATCGCCAGAAAGCGTCGCCCTGATTAATAAGGCATAGTGTGAATACGTTAACTGAACGATGACACCGAACCTGCAGGAGATACTAGGCTCTGTACGAATCTGTCCACGACACAGGGACTTCAACCTGCGAAGCTCTCCCTTCATCCGTCGGAACAGAGAGCCTACCGTAGGGTGAATACTATCACGTCTGCAGGGAAGTGATTCCATTTCCGGTGAATATCATGGTAAAACAATGACTCAGGCCATGATTTTATGCCCTGTCCGCCCGATAGATCAGTTATTCCCTGCTGTCGCCGACGTATTTCATGCTGCACGCAGCCACTATGGAACGGAGCCCTGCTTTTCGATGAGCCGTCCAGCCCAGGCCACTATCAACCTTCAGGCACTGAGAGATAACCTTGCGTTTGCCCGCCAACTCAGCGGCAGCAAAGTGATTGGCGTCATCAAAGCCAACGCTTACGGACATGGTGCCCTGACGATCGCCCGGGTACTGGAATCAGAACAAATAGACTGCCTCGCCGTTGCCTGTATTGAGGAAGCGCTTGAGCTGCGACATAACGGCATACAATCACCTATTCTGCTGCTCGAAGGTTTCTACTCTTCGGATGAATTACCACTGATTGAAGAGTACAAACTAACGACGGTTATCCAGCAGCAGGATCAAATCGACATGCTGCTGGCTTATCAGGCCAAAGCGCCACTGAGCATCTGGCTGAAACTGGATTCCGGCATGCATCGCATTGGTTTTCTGCCACAGGAGTACCCCAAGGCCTACCAGACTCTCATCCAAAGCGGCAAGGTTCGGGATATGGTCTTTATGACCCATTTTTCCTGCGCCGACGACCTGGGCTGTGACTATACCCGTCAACAACTGTCTACGTTCCGGCGAATCACGGCTGGACTGGAGGGTGAGACCAGTCTGTGCAACTCCCCCGGTGTTCTCGGCTGGCCAGAAGCGCATGGCGACTGGATTCGCCCCGGCCTGTTGCTTTATGGTGCATCACCTTTTGATGTCAATCATCCGCACGCCAGACAACTCAAACCGGTTATGGAACTCTCCTCCAGCATCATTGCTATCCGCGATCTGCCGGCAGGGGTTCCCGTAGGTTACAGCGCCACCTTCATCACCAACCGACCCACTCGCGCCGGCGTGGTGGCTATTGGTTATGCGGATGGCTATCCTCGACATACCCCCAGCGGGGCCCCTGTCGTTATAAACGGAAAACGCGCCCGTATCATGGGCAAAATTTCCATGGATATGATGACAGTTGATCTGACGGATCTGCCAGACGTCAAAACAGGCGATAAAGTCACGCTATGGGGTGCGGAACTGCCTGCAGCGGAAGTGGCCCAGCACGCTGGCACTATCCCTTATGAACTGCTCTGTAATATGAAACGGGTCAACATCCGCTACATTGATGCGCCTGTCACCACAGAGCAGCCAAACACGGCAGAACCCATCAGCCACTGACAGCCGCCAGGCAACTAGTCGCCGATCATCCAGGGGGATAAAATACTCATCCCCCTAAGCCAGTTACACAACAACAATGAAAACCGTACTGATCACCGGTTGCTCTACAGGTATTGGTCGTGCGCTGTCCATCAGCCTGCATCGTCGTGGATTCAACGTCTGGGCGACAGCACGCAATCCGGATTCCATTGCGGATCTTGAACCCTCAGGAATTAAAACAGCCGCGCTTGATGTCACAAATTCAAAACAGGTCGATGCACTAGTCGACACGGTCCTGACCACTGACGGCAGGATTGATATGCTGATCAATAACGCTGGTTATGGCGCTATGGGCGCGATTGCAGAGACTCCGACAGCCGAAATTGAACGACAATTCACAACCAACACCTTCGCTCCCATCACTCTGATCCAAAAAGTTATCCCCACCATGCGAAAGCAGGGCAGCGGTACACTCGTTAATATTGGGTGCTTTTACAGGTTGGCGGATGAAAAGTGAGGGATTGCAACAGAAATAGCCTTTAGAAGACGATTGTAGGACTTACGCATTGACAGCATGTTTAGGAATCTGATAATCGGCTGAAGTGACTGTTTTTCAGGGATGGAAGTGAGAAGTACGACTCGACCTACAACGGCTCAATGCACCCTTCCCCAATAC
>MUIA01000436.1 GCA_002084115.1 Oceanospirillales bacterium LUC14_002_19_P2
TTTAACGGGGTAATCAAACGCATTATCTATAAAGCGTGTGGGTACAATGACCTGGATTACCTTTATCTGAAAATAAGACAGGAGGCTCTGAAATGATCCGCCAACCTGGAAAAGGGCCTAAAAAAGGCTGCTTTAAAGCAGCCTTTTTTGTGGGGGAAACCGGTCAACTGCTCTTTCCACGAAGGTAGTGGAAGAAACCGCTGGCAATGCACAGATTGCCGAGTGCCAGCAGGTAGTGAAAGAGGTCCATACGCAGGAAACCGGCCAGCTTCCCTTCAGTACCGATGACCAGGCCGCCAATAAAGTAGGCGCAGACCCCGGTCAGGGAAAAGGCAGTAAAGGTAGGTTTGCGTTCGCCCCGAGTGATGATTGCTGCTGTCATCAGCAGCAGGGCCGCTGTGCTAAGCACCAGATGCCAAGTGTCCAGCCATTCTAACCGGCGCATCAGTTCAAAGCAGGCCATGAGCCCCAGAAGGATGGAGCCCCAGTCCTGCTTGCGCAAGGGCCAGTTCCATACGGTAACGGCAATGGCTGCCGCCAGTAGTGACGGCGACAGGTAGTTGGCTGCCTGGTACAGCATCCGGTGCGGCTCTGTCCAGATGGCGGAGAAACCATAGCGCAGTGTTCCCAGGCCTGCTGCTGCAGCAACCAGACCGAATGCCAGCAATGCTACGGTAGCCGGCATGCGCCGGCCGGGTTCAAAAGAGCGGAACTGCGCCATAAGAAAGACGCCGAACAGGCTGGAAAAAGCCAGCACAGCGTCAGAGATAGCAACGGATATAACCGGTTCGAACATCAGGCAATCCTAGCAAAGGCTTTTTCTGCCGCGGCAAGCGTTTCATCAATATCCGCGTCGCTGTGGGCGCTGGAGATAAAGCCGGCTTCAAATGCGGACGGTGCGAGGTAGACGCCTTCTTCCAGCATGGCGTGGAAGAAGCGACCAAAACGCTCACTGTCACACCGCATCACCTGGTCAAAGCGTTCTACGCGTTCCTGATCGGTGAAGAACATACCAAACATGGCGCTGGCCTGGCTGGTGGTGAACGGAATACCGGCCGCATCAGCCCGTTCCTGCAGGCCGGACAGTAGCCGGGTGACTCGCTGGCTGAGCTGTTCATGGAAACCGGGTTCAGTAATCAGGTCAAGCACCGTCAAGCCTGCCGACATGGCAACCGGGTTGCCGGAGAGCGTACCAGCCTGGTACACAGGACCCACTGGGGCAATGTGTTCCATGATTTCACGGCGACCGCCAAAAGCGCCCACCGGCATGCCGCCACCAATGACCTTGCCCAGGGTGGTCAGGTCCGGCGTGACTCCGTAGTGGGCCTGGGCGCCACCCAGGGAGACCCGGAAGCCGGTCATGACTTCATCAAAAATCAGCACGGTGTCGTACTCATCGCAGATTTCCCGCAGGCCTTCGAGGAAACCCTGTACTGGAGGAATGCAGTTCATGTTGCCCGCCACAGGTTCCACGATGATGCAGGCGATTTCGTCGCCGGTTTCGGCAAAGGCTTTGCGGACACAGTCCAGGTCGTTATAGGTCAGCGTGATGGTGTGCGCTGCCAGATTGGCAGGGACACCCGGAGAGTTAGGCACGCCAAGGGTCAGTGCGCCAGAGCCTGCTTTAACTAGCAGGGAGTCCGAATGGCCATGGTAGCAGCCCTCGAACTTGACGATCTTGTCCCGACCGGTGTAGCCGCGAGCCAGACGGATGGCACTCATGGTCGCTTCGGTGCCGGAATTCACCATCCGTACCATATCCATGGAAGGCACCAGCTCACACACTTTGTCAGCCATGGATATTTCAATGGCAGTCGGCGCCCCGAAACTCAAACCCAGCTTGACCTGCTCCTGCACGGCGGCAAGCACTCGCGGATGGTTGTGACCGACAATCATCGGCCCCCAGGAACCTATATAGTCGATATAGGCCTTACCGTCTTCATCATACATCCGGGCGCCATCCGCGCGACGGAAGAAGACCGGAGTGCCTCCGACACCCTTGAATGCGCGAACCGGCGAGTTGACGCCACCGGGAATATGCCGCTGTGCTTGCTGGAACAGGGATTCTGAGCGATTCATTGTATGTCCTTTTCGGTCACAGGCTGGTCGCCACGTCAGGATGGATGGAACAACTGGCTGTACTGGTGGGCCTGGGCTTCGATATTATCGGCACTGAACAGGTCACTGATGACGGCCACCATGTTCACGCCCTGCGAAATGATATCCGGCGCATTATCCAGTGTTATACCGCCGATGGCTACTATTGGTACGCTTAATGTCTGGCAGGCTTTGGCCAGCAAGCCGGGTTTGACGTCGACAGCGGCTTCCGGTTTGGTCGGCGACGGGAAACAGGCGCCAAAAGCGACGTAATCCGCGCCCCGCGACTGCATGACCAGTGCGCGCTCCAGAGAGCCGTAACAGCTGATACCGATGATGGCACTGTCCCCAAGCAGGGCACGTGCATCTGATACTGTCTCGTCATCTGCACCGAGATGAACGCCATCTGCGCCACAGGCCGCCGCCAGTGCGACATCATCATTGATAATGAGTGGTACTTGGTAGTTGTGACAGAGCTCCTTCAGCAAGCGAGCCTGATGAAGCCTTTTTTCATTTTCGGTGCTTTTGTCACGGTACTGCAGTATGGCCATGCCACCTTTCAGCGCTGTTTCCACTTTGGCAAGTAAGGTTTTGTCATCAGGCATCAGGGTACTATCGGTGATGCCGTACAGGCCTGCGAATCGCTCAAAGGAGGGCATGGTATGAATCCTGTTATGAATCAGCGTCACTTAATATAGGCATAAGTGAAAACCTTCAAGTTGAGTTCAGTGATTCTTTTTAACGTCCTGTTCGCCTTCAAACGATATGCGATCGTGCAAGCAATACCATTATTGGTGCATCAATAGTGCTGCACCTGATATTCGAACCTGACAGCATGGTCAACAGCTGTCCATCACTCGGATTCTGGCAGATGAAGAGATCTTCTCCAGCCTCTATCAAGTGCCGAGGCAGTGTATATACCTGAATTCGTATCATAAATGCATAACCTCTGTAACCAGAGGGTTGCTACAGAGCCTTTGAATTTATTTAGAGCTCAGGGGTAATCTGTTAAGCAATCAAACCATACAGAGGACGCCAAGGA
>MUIA01000438.1 GCA_002084115.1 Oceanospirillales bacterium LUC14_002_19_P2
ACCGATTCTGGAAAACCGGAAAAAGTGTTCAAGACTTACCAGAATCAGTGTTCAAGACTTACCAGAATGGGTGTTCAAGAGTTACCAGAATCGGTGTTCAAGTTGTGCCAGAATACGCAACTATCAGACCACTTGATATAATACTTTATAAAGAAGGTAAAAATTCACGAGCCTAACGCTTCTATCATGACAATCACATTTGCCGGCATAAACCTTTTACTGGCCAGCATCGTTGTACTGTATATCGGGATTTATCTCACCCGAAAAAGCCGGTTTCTACAGGAATACAATATTCCTGCCCCTGTCACCGGCGGCCTGCTCAGCAGTGTGCTGCTTACGCTCATTGCCAGCGAGACCTCACTCTCCTTCCATTTCGACCTCGAACTGAGAGACCTTCTGCTGTTGATGTTTTTCAGTACCGTCGGTCTTAACGCACGCTTTAGCTTATTACTCAGTGGCGGTAAAACACTGACGATCCTGCTTGTTGTCATGCTCGCATTCCTGATCCTGCAGAATACGACAGGGGTTCTTTTTGCCCTGTTACTGGATCAGGATCCCGTGAACGGTCTTCTGGCCGGCTCCATTGCCTTTGCGGGGGGGCACGGTACTGCCATCACATGGGGCAGCTACTTTGAACAAAATGGCCACCTGAGGGCACAGGAATTTGGCCTTATTGCCGCTACACTTGGGCTTATACTGGGCGGTATACTGGGCGGTCCTCTGGCACATAATCTCATCAAACAACATTCACTGTACGGCAACCAGCACAGAACACCCTACGTTATCGAATCTCAGTCACAAAAGGAGTATGTGCCAGTCGATATGGCAAGCGTCTTCAGGGTACTCCTTGAAATCAGCATTACGATTTGCGTGGGTCTCTTTTTACATCAGTGGCTGGAAAGCCAGCAGATAATCTTACCGGAATTCCTGCCTGTACTCCTTATAGGCATCATCATTGCCAACATGGGTACGGTCTATAAACGCCAATCCGATACAGGGCTGCTATCGCTCTGGGGTGACGTGTCGCTGGAGCTGTTTATTGCGATGAGCCTGTTGTCACTTCAGCTGGGATTGCTGGCCAATACTGCGTCATCACTGATTATCATCACCATTGCACAAACGGTGATCAGTGTGCTGTTTGTCTATTTTATCGTTTTCCGGTTTGCCGGCAGGGATTACGACGCCGCCGTTATTTCTTCAGGGTTTATCGGCTCAGGGCTAGGCGCCACGCCCGTCGGCATGGCCAATGTGGAAACGATCACGAGCAAATTCGGCCCTTCTCCAAAGGCACTACTGATCATTCCACTGCTCGGCTCATTTTTTACGGATGTTTTGAACGCACTCGTGCTAAAGGGTTTTCTCGCCCTGCCATTCTTCCATTAGACGTCAAACGCGTTCATCCAGTCGCAACTGTTCGAATATCTGTTCAACAATAATCCATTCCTGATCCCAGAATTCCGGCACCGCTTCAAAGCTCATGACGTAGAGCGTGCCTGTCACCACATTGGCAATCAGTAGGTTGAACTGCTGGGTTGGATTGTTGGCATTGGTATAGTGGATCGCGGTAGCTGCCACACTTTTGAAAGCCCCTCCTTTTCGCTGCCAGGTTTCCAGTACGCGGGATGACTTGTACAAATCTTTCATGAAAAGATCGAGGTGCCTTTCGGCAGGGATGCCGGTACGGGACTCAGCCTGCTGGAGCACATTGACCCGTACCCGAGGTGCGAGGGGCTGCTTATGCCGCCTTTTGGTAATCACAAACCGTACGGTGTTATTACTCTCTAACCGTTCAAACGCCCATCCATCAGGCACAAGAAATGAGCACGTGATGAGTTCACAGGCTTCCCATTGATACCCTTTGGGCGGTTTGGCTGCATACGCCGCCTGATACCCAATAAGCGATGCAACGATGATAAAAACAAAAACAATCCCTTTACATCGCATTGGCTATCCATCCGGGATATGGCTCATTGTTGGATTTATTGCTGTTATAGCTACCAGTCTACTATGACGACTTTAGACTGCTCAACTACCGATACATCAAGGCACCCGCAAGATGACGTTCATAACGAAAGAAAAAAACCAGCAATCGTCGCACTCATCAGATTTGACAGCGTACCAGCAATAACCGGCTTCAGCCCCAATGACGCAATATCATGACGTCGACTGGGCGCCAGTACCCCCAACCCACCCAGCAATATGGCAATAGACGACAAGTTTGCGAAACCGCACAGGGCGAAAGTAATAATGGCCTGACTCTGTGTCGACAATACATCTCGCATATTGATGAAATCAACATAAGCGACAAACTCATTCACGATGACCTTCTGGCCAATCATACTGCCGGCCATGATGGCCTCGTCCCATGGAATACCGATAATAAAAGCAATGGGCGAAAAGAGGTATCCAAGGATTTCCTGCAGACTCAGATCCTCAAAACCAAACAACTCCCCAATGCTGCCAATAATACCGTTCAGCAAAGCAATCAAGGCAATAAAAGCCAGTAGCATCGCACCAACATTCACGGCCAGCCGCATACCGGATGACGCCCCGGTTGCAGCCGCATCAAGAAGATTGGCATGATCCTCCCGACTCAGCTCTGTAACAGCATCATTGACCTGCGATGTTTCCGGGCAAATAACCTTAGCCATCAACAAACCGCCGGGCGCCGCCATAAAACTCGCTGCAATCAAGTACTTAAGCTCGACACCCAGGCTTGCATAGCCCGCTAGCGCCGAGCCCGCCACTGACGCCAGACCACCAACCATCACAGCAAACAATTCCGATTGCGTCATGGTGGCAATGTAAGGCTTCACCAGTAGCGGAGCCTCGGTTTGGCCCACAAAGATATTGCCTGTCGCAGATAAGGACTCCGTACGACCGTGCCTAATGCGCGCTGTAAGGCACCACCAATCAACTGGATGATGCGTTGCATGATGCCCAGGTGGTACAAAACAGAAATCAATGCTGAAAAGAAGATAATCATGGGAAGCACATTGATTGCGAAAACAAATCCCACTTTAGAGGCTGTCGCGAAACCAGTATCAACGGGTAATATACACACAGCTGCAGATAGCCCGTAACGACCAATGACAACAAAGCAAAAAATTGACCTCTGCCGAACTCCACAATTCGATTT
>MUIA01000170.1 GCA_002084115.1 Oceanospirillales bacterium LUC14_002_19_P2
CAAACCGGTTGCGGTTGTTTTGCCAAAAGAGGACAGAAGGTAGTCAGAGTACAGCTCAATCAGATCGTGTTTCATACCGGCAATAATGCCGTATTTTCAGTCTTGTGCGTAACTTGAGTCATTAATTGAACTCTGTTGATACAATTTTGCTGTATTCATACGAATAGCCATAAAAAGTTACTCCTCTGATAAAGATCTAGAGGAGTATGTTTACTTTCTATGTTAAAAAAAAGCACTAACGATTTTTTAGATATAGTGTAGTCTGACTAACACAATTTAGTCAGACTACATATTTACTTAATATGTTCCAGCACCCCATCAAGCTCATCCAGGCTGTTGTAGCTGATCACCAGCTTACCCTTGCCCTTGGCAGAGTGCTGAATGGCAACGCGGGCACCGATACGCTGAGAAAGGTCTTCTTCGAGTGTTTTTATGTTGGGATCAACACGCTTGATCTCAAATTCCGGAGATTCTTTCTGCTGCTGAAGGCGGCGAACCAGCGCTTCGGTCTGGCGGACAGAAAGGCTTTTCGCAACTACCGTCCGGGCGGCTTCCAACTGATCATTGCCCATCAGGCCAAGCAACGCCTTGGCGTGGCCCATCTCGATATCGCCGTATTCCAGCATTTTCATAACATCCGTCTGGAGTGTCATGAGGCGTAACAGGTTGGTTACCGTAACCCGGGATTTACCCACAGCATCCGCGACTTCCTGCTGGGTGAGTTCGAACTCATCCTTCAGGCGAGCCAAAGCCAGCCCTTCTTCAATAGGGTTCAGGTCTTCCCGCTGGATGTTTTCGATAAGCGCCATGGCGATGGCAGACTCATCAGAAACTTCCCGGATAACCGCCGGAATCCGGTCCAACCCGGCCAGTTGGGTAGCGCGCCAACGACGCTCACCGGCAATGATTTCATAGCGGTTTTCGTCCACTGGGCGCACCACGATCGGCTGCATGACGCCCTGGGCCTTGATGGAATTAGACAGTTCTTCCAGTGCTTCCGGACTCATGTCCCGACGCGGCTGGTACTTGCCACGCTGGATAAATTCCACCGGAATCTCACGCAGCATCTTGTCCCGGACAGCCTTAACTTCCGCAGATATTGGCTGTTCCGGCGTCTCCGGCTGCTGCAGCTCCCGGATCTCAGCCGCTACCTGGGCGCTCTGTAGCAGAGCACCGAGTCCTTTTCCCAAACCGCGTTTTTTTATTGCCATAGTCAAAGCTCTGCGGATACGGTCTGCCGGGGCTCGACAGCCGGTTGATTGGCCTCCTGCCGGCGAATCAGCTCACCGGCCAGGGCGAGGTAAGCGATGGCGCCACGGGAATTCTTGTCGTACTTGAGCACGGGCAGCCCGTAGCTGGGCGCCTCCGCCAGCCGGACATTCCGGGGAATCACACTGCGGTAAACCTTGTCGCCAAAATGCCCGATCAGCTGTTTGGACACTTCGGAGGTCAAACTGTTCCGCGGATCGTACATGGTCCGCAGGATGCCTTCGATGTGCAGCTTCGGGTTCATGGTCCGGGAAATGCCGGAAATAGTTTCCAGCAGGGCCGTCAGACCTTCCAGGGCATAGTATTCGCACTGCATGGGGATGATCACACCGTCCGCCGCCACCATGGCGTTAACGGTCAGCATGTTCAAAGAAGGCGGACAGTCGATCAGGATGTAATCGTATTCACCACGGACAGAATCCAGCACTTTCTGCAGACGACGTTCTTTTTCCGGAATATCCAGTAGTTCTACTTCGGCGGCTGTCAGGTCCGCATTGGCAGGCAGAATAGAAAAACCGGCATCATCCGTTTCCTGGATCGCTTCGCCAATCGTACAGTTACCCACCAGAACATCGTAGATGGAGTATTCCAGCTGGTGCTTGTCGATCCCGCTGCCCATGGTGGCGTTGCCCTGGGGATCGGTGTCCACCATCAGCACACGACGACGGGTCGCCGCCAGCGAGGCCGCCAGGTTGACACATGTGGTGGTCTTCCCGACCCCACCTTTCTGATTGGTTACCGCAAGTATTTTGCTCACATTAAGAACCTGAACGTGTATAGCCGGAAAAAGTCTGTCCGTATCAGTTCCCGGAAACCTCTAGTATGACAAGATGACGCTCTCCATCACAACCGGGAACTGAGAGTTGAATGGATTTAACCAGCTGGACATCCGGTCTGACGGCCTGCAACTGCGCCAGTTCTTCGTCCGGATGAATGCCTTTCATCGCCAGCCAACGGCCACCATTGGCCAGCAGATGGCTGGTACCTGTCACCATATCCTCCAGCGAACTGAATGCACGGGAGGTAATTTCATTAAAACCGGTCTCAACCTGCCACTCTTCTACCCGGCGGTTTTCGACCGTGACATTGTTTAGCCCCAGGGCTGTTTTTGCCTGGGTCATGAAACGGGTTTTCTTGCCATTGCAGTCCAGTACGCTGAACTGGCGCTCCGGGAACATGATCGCCAGCGGTATACCCGGCAAACCGGGGCCTGAGCCGACATCCAGCAAACGCTCACCGATAACGTGCGGCACTAACGTGAGACTATCAAGAATATGCCGGCTGACCATGGCGTTTTTGTCACGAATTGCAGTGAGGTTGTAGACCTGGTTCCATTTCGCCATCAGCTCAACATACGTCGCCAGCTGGCTCAGCTGTTGATCCGAGGCCTTAAGCCCCATTGCGTCAACACCAACTGCCAGTAAACCCTCAATACCCTGCACTGTTACAACCCGTCTGCAAATTGATCAATTTTATGGCAAACCCCGGATTCCGGCTATAGGGAGTGCTACAATATAAACGACAACATACATATATAGAGCGATATAAATATTCAGACCAATATGCAATTTACTAAAATTGGTCTTATATAAAAAATAAGCGGTTAAGAAATAGACTGCAAAATACGGGTATTTATTGGTATTAAAAGTCACATGACTGGTATCTATAGTTTTACAAGATCCCTTTAATACATTTTATGATCAATATTTATACAAACTGCTTGTAAGGAAATTCCGGCCCTTTTCCAGTTTGGCGGATCATTTCAGAGCCTCCTGTCTTATTTTCAGATAAAGGTAATCCAGGTCATTGTACCCACACGCTTTATAGATAATGCGTTTGATTACCCCGTTAAAGGCTT